>JALORD010000496.1 GCA_025459145.1 Pirellulaceae bacterium
CCTCGCGCGCTTGCTCCAGCCGCCGCTGGGATGCCGGTTCCGTTCGTTCGAGGTCGCTGTCGTCAGCCATCGCACTTTCCTTGCACGATGGCGATTATCGGCGGGTGCCGATAGGGGGGCCGGGCAGAGAAGCTCTGAATTTCTGCCGCTATTTGTCCGTTATCGACGGCCCGTCGGAGCGATACGAATCCTTGCTGGCCGGTATGGCTGGCCAATCAGGGATTGGCGAGCGGGATTGATCCGGCCGAACGCGCGTTCTGCGCCGACACGGGTTTCGCGCACCGACAGGCCCGGGCTCACGCGCTGCGCCGGAACCGATCGAGCAGACGATTGGCGTCGCGCCGCAGTTGTTCCAGCCCGGCAATCAGAACCCCGAGATTTCGATCGAGCAGTTCAACCAGATCGGGAACCGTCGGATCCTGAGAATCCATGTTCGCCAGGCTGCCGGCCTCCCGCCGTGACGCGACGCTGCTGCCCGATCCGTCTCCCAGCCAGACGGTAACCCCACTGCCACCTTCGGCCTGGTGGCCTCGACGTCCGCCAGCCCCGGTCGGACTTGCGCCATCGGTACGACCGGACACTCCCTGCCCGTTGCGGCCATCGCTCGCGTACGCAGCATTCGCCGCCGTGAGGGCTTCGTACAGACGGTCCCAGTCCGGCTCACGTCTCGTCCGCAAGCCCTGCCCGTCGAGCCGGCCGTCCCGCAACGAATTTGCTGCCCAGTCGGCGTCCCCGTCTATCGATTTCTCCAACGCGAGAACCAGATCGGCGCTCGCAGCTGCCGGCTGCATGCCGCGCTCCATTGTCGCGAGCATTTCGCGAATCTGTGCCGAGGCCTCCAACAAGGCGCCGATGGCTTGCGGCAGGATCGGATGATCCCGTTTTCGCAACTTATCTACCAATCGCTCGCCGAGGTCGCAGAGTCTGGCCAGTTCAACTACCGTCAGGAAACTCGCACCGCCCTTTACCGTATGGAATCCTCGATAAACGTCGTAGAGCAGATCCCGATTGTTTGGAGACCTCTCCAGAGCAACAAGCATGTTATCCAAGCCCGCAACCGTGGCCGACGCCTCTGGAAGGAAATCCTTGAGCAGCCCCTCCATTCCCGCAAAGGCGTTCATGACCAGGTCTCACTCACCAGTCAGAAGCTCAGGCCCTTGAGCAAGTCGTCGATCTGGCCATGGCCCAGGCTCGCGGTTCGGTCACCTTCCGCGTCGGCCGACTGACTGGCGATCCCGTCCGGCAACCGCTCGCCCGGTGTAATCGCCACCACGACCCGAGCCAACTCTGCCTCCACGTGATGTGCCATGTCCGAAAGACGCTTGATGACAGGAAGAGCAGAGTCCTGAACATACTGTGCCAACATGATTTCGGTCAGCTGTTCTTCGGTCGCTTTCGATTGTTCTGCCAAACTGCCTAGAAATCCGCGCGTATCCCGCGCCAGCTGCTCGAATTCCGAGACCCCCATCCTGGACGCGAACAGCCGTTCCCACCGCGCGCCGAGTTCCGCTGCGTGGCGGCCTACGGCTACTTGAATCGGCCTGGCAGCTTCCGTAGCATGGATCAACCTGGTCGCGGCAAGCTGCGCCATCTGAAGGGTTCGTACCGGTCGCCGTACCTCCGTCGGACCCGCGGCCGCGGAGTTTCCCCTGAGACACTCACCACCCAAGGCGTCAAGCGAATCGTAGACTTGTCGCAGCAACTGTCCCAAACCGCACAGCAGCTCCGCCGGGGTACCTGCGGCCTGCTCATTCCAGGCGACGCCTGCTTCCAATCCCGATGCGGACTGCGTGCCGTGGTCCACCCGCGGCCGGGCAGAGCCTGAGCCAGCCCAGCCAACCCCGCCCCTTCCGCGCTCCACGGCGGGAACCTGTTCGGGGCGGTCGTTCGGGTCGTCCGTCGACACCGGTTCCGAGACCAGTTCGAGCCGCGGTCTCGGCGGTGAGGCCGCAAAGCTGTCAAAAAGTGCCTGAAGCTCGTCAGAATCGCCAGACTCGTCGAACCTAGCCGTCCTTCCCATGTCGCCCGCCCCCTTGCTCCATTCAAGGATGCGCATCCCGACCGCACCCTGTACCTTCGGCCGACAATCGACGCGCTAATCCGACTGTCACGCCGCAGCCTTCGCACTCATGTTCGCAAAGATCTTGCTCAATTTGTCCCTGAGCGTTGTAGCGGTAAAGGGCTTCACGATGTATCCGCTTGCGCCCGCCTGCGCCGCCGCGATGATGTGTTCGCGCTTCGGCTCCGCCGTGATCATCAGCACCGGAATGTGCTTCAACTGCGGACTCGCCCGAATTGCAATCAACAGTTGCAGCCCGTCCACGTTGGGCATGTTCCAGTCCGAGATCACGAACTGAAAATCGTCCGACGACAATTTTTCCAGTGCCACCTGTCCGTCTTCGGCCTCGTCTACATTGACGAATCCCAGTTCCTTCAAAAGATTCCGAACGATTCGACGCATCGTCGAAAAGTCGTCGACGATCAGGAATCGTGTGTTCGAATCTGTCATCTGTGCGCGGAACCAGGTGTTCGATGTTTCGCTGTCGCACAGAGCGCGCCAATCTGGCAGCGAGCTGCGCTTGGATTACTGGGAGTGCCTGCTATACGGCACTCTCCAAATCGTTCTTGAGTCAGCCTAAGCCGCTACCAACTGCAGTACGACAAACAAGGACGCCCACCATGCCATACGAACCGAACGGTCGGTATGACGATCGAGGGCGCACTGATCACGACGTTTCAGGGTGCCACTTTCGCTCCTCCGGCTGGGGCGGACTTGGGCGGCGTCGCCGCTGCTTCCGGGGCCACGCGAGCCGATGTCTCCGCGCCATCCGACTCATCCTTCTCCTGGACCCCTGATTCATCCCTTATCACCGCTTCCTCGGTCCGCTTGTTCATCACCACAACGCTGATCCGACGGTTGATGGGGCTGTTCGGATCCAACTTGTCGAACAGAACCGTCGAGGCGAGGCCCACGACACGCACGATCTTGTTTTCGTCCATGCCGCCCGCCACCAGTTCCCTACGCGAAGCGTTCGCGCGATTCGCCGACAATTCCCAGTTCGAGAAGCCGCGTTCGCCTCCCACGTAGCCAGTCGCATCGGTATGGCCCGAGAGGCTGATCTTGTTGTCGACGGCGTTCAACGTCCTGCCGATCTCCCTCAAGATCTCCCGCGCGTAGGGCTTGAGCTCCGCGCTCGATAGGTCGAACATGGGACGATTCAGGGCATCGATGATCTGGATCCGAAGCCCCTCGCTCGTCAGGTCGATGAGCAGCTGATTCTTGTACTGTCTGAGATTCAGGCTGGCGTCAATCACCCGTTCAACCTGAGATTTCAGTTCCTCCAGGCGCATCCGCTCGATCTTCTCGCGCTCCGCTGGCAGCGCCTGAAGGTTTACCGTTCTTTTCTTTGCCTCGATATCTCCCCTCTTCACTTGCCCAGCGCTTCGGCTAAGGTCCTGCCCGCCCCCCTGGACGACGCTCGACGCGTCACCGCTGCCCGACCCCCCTTGCATCGCAACCTTGAGCGGCGTCGAGAAGTACTCCGCGATCCCGTTCAGGTCCCCCTTTGCGGTGGAACCGATCAACCACATGAGGAGGAAGAACGCCATCATTGCCGTAACAAAGTCGGCATACGCGATCTTCCATACCCCGCCATGATGCCCACCGCCAGCTTTCCGCGGTCGCTTGACTACAATGGGCTGCTGGGTGCTGTCACTCATCTGGCCCTGCGCGCGCGAGAGCAATCGCCACCAGTTCGCTCAGCACGGTCCGACCATTTCAATCGGCCGTTCGTGGGCGGAAGCGGTGTACGTGGTGCGATCACTTGTTCTTCCGGCTTTTGACCTCATCTTCGAGCTCTTTGAAACTGGGACGCTCGGTCGAATACAGCACTTTCCGCCCGAACTCGACCGCAACCTGGGGCGCATACCCGTTCATGCTCGCGAGCAGCGTGACCTTGATGCACTGGAATATCTTCCCGCCC
>JALORD010000497.1 GCA_025459145.1 Pirellulaceae bacterium
CCTCAAGCGGCCGGAGCCGCGGCATTTCGTGTTCCGCTGGATGGCCCGTCTCGCGGCGATCCCGGTGATTCTGTTCTATTTGCTGATCTTGTTTTTCACGCAATACACGTCGTTCCTGGGGCCGGCGAGCCTCTTGGAGCAGCACGCGTTTCTGCTGCCGGTGCCGTTTGTGGGGCTATAGTTCTTCCCCTTCTCTCCTCCGCGTTCGGTGCGGCTCCGCGTGAGCTGATTGGAAGTCGGATTTTTCAGACGGTGGCGCGGATTCCGCGGAGAGGCGGGATTCTCGGCGATTCCAACACATCATCATTTCAATCGTTGACGCTGTACGCGCCTGTACTGGCGAGACATCGCGACGCGCTTCGGGTAATCTGGGACTCGCTTCGAAAGCTATCGAACGAAGTCTGTTGAACCATCCCCGCTGACCCTGCCGCGTACCCGAATCGCCCCTGTGGAATCGCTCGAAACTATCCTGCGCCGCGTCTGGGGCTACGACCAGTTTCGGCCGCTGCAGGCCGAAGCGATGCAGTGCGTGCTCGCTGGGCGCGATTCGGTCGTCGTCCTGCCGACGGGCGGCGGCAAGTCGCTCTGTTTTCAGGCCCCGGCGCTCGCGATGCCGGGCCTCGCGGTGGTCGTCTCGCCGCTCATTTCGTTGATGAAGGATCAGGTCGATACGCTGGTCGACAATGGCGTCGCCGCGGCCAGTGTGAACAGCACGCTCGACGCCAGCGAGCGCCGCGAAATCGCCGAGCGGATTCGCCGCGAAGAACTCAAGCTCTTGTACCTGTCGCCCGAACGGTTGATGACGCCGCGGACGCTCGATTTTCTCCGCACGATCAACATCTCGTTCTTTGCCGTCGACGAGGCCCACTGCATCAGCGACTGGGGTCACGACTTTCGCCCCGAGTATCGAATGCTGCGGCAGCTCAAGGAGCTGTTTCCGCAGGTCGGCGTGCACGGCTACACGGCGACCGCCACCGAGCGAGTGCGGCACGACATCGCCCGCGAACTGCAGCTCCGCGAACCCGAAATCCTCGTCGGCTCGTTTGACCGGCCGAATCTGATCTATCGTATCGAGCGGCGCGGCGATTTGGTGCGGCAAGTCCGCGAGGTGATCGACCGCCACCGGGACGACTCGGGCATTATTTACTGCATTCGGCGAGCGGATGTCGAATCGCTGGCGGCCAGTCTCGTAGCCGCCGGCTACTCGGCCCTGCCTTACCACGCCGGGCTCGACGACCAAGTCCGCCGGAAGAACCAGGACGATTTTCTGAACGACCGCGTGCGGATCATCGTGGCGACGGTCGCCTTCGGCATGGGAATCGACAAGTCGGACGTGCGGTATGTCATTCATACGGGCGCACCGAAATCGCTCGAACAGTTTCAGCAGGAGAGCGGCCGGGCCGGCCGCGACGGGCTGGAAGCCGAGTGCTGTCTGTTCTACACGGGAGGCGACTTTGGCATCTGGCGCAAGATGCAGAGCGAATTGCCCCCGGAAGCGTACAAAGTGGCGCTGCAGGTGCTCCGCGGCATTGAGGATTTCTGCGGCGGAGTCACGTGTCGCCATCGAGCGATCGTCGAGTACTTCGGCCAAACCTTCGAAAGCGAGAACTGCCAGGCGTGCGACGTATGCCTGAGCGAAATCGACGTCATCGACGATCCGCTCGTCATCGGGCAGAAGATTCTCTCGAGCGTGCTGCGGCAGGGAGAGGCTTATGGCGCGGAGTACACGGCCCTCGTGCTGACCGGCTCGCGCGAGCAGCGCATTCTCGACAGCGGCCATGACCAGTTGAGCACCTGGGGTCTGCTGAAGGACGAGGGGAAGCGAGCCGTGCGCGACTGGATCGAACAGCTGACGGGACAGGGATTCCTCGAGCGGGCCGGCGACGATGCCAAGTTTCAGGTGCTGAAGGTAACGACCGCCGGCCGCCGGCTCCTGCGCGGCGAGGTAGCGCCGCGACTGCTCAAGCCGCAGGTGAAAGAGAAGCGCGAGGGGCGGGTCAGCACCGTTTCGTGGGAGGGGGTCGACCGCGGACTGTTCGAGGTTCTGCGGGCCTGGCGGCGGAAACGGGCCGAAGCCCGCGGCCTGCCGCCGTTTGTCGTCTTCAGCGACGCGACGCTAAGAAGCCTCGCCCGGCATCGCCCGTCGACACCCGAGCGGCTGCTCGACGTGCACGGCATCGGCCAGGCGAAAGCGGCCGACTATGGTGCCGAAGTGCTCGAAAAGATTGCCGAATATTGCCGCCCCAACGGGCTGCCGCGCGATGTGTTCGATGTTCCGCCGCCGCGCCGGCAACCCGCAACGAGCGATGTCTCGGGGAGTGCTGCCAAGCACGAAGCGATGCGGCTCTTTCGCCAGGGGCGATCGGTGGCCGACGTCTGCCAGGCGGTCGGCCGTTCGCGGAGCACGGTGAGCGACTATCTGGCCGAAATGATCGTCGCCGAAGAGATTTCGGACCCGACCTTCTGGATCGATGCGCACTCGTTCGCACGGATCCGGGCCGCAGCGGCCCGGTGCGGCCTGGATCGCCTGAAGCCCCTCTATGAAGCGCTCGAGGGGACGGTCACGTACGAGGACCTGCGTATCGCCGCGGCTTGCCTGCGCAATGCGCCGCCGACGCCGTAAGTGCAATTACCACTATTGAACTGGCAACTCGCGGGAAAATTGCGCACCACCGATCGGCGAGTGTTGATACAATCAGCGTGCTCGTGCCGTCGTTCGCGTGGTTCTCTCGTGTGGTTTCAGAGTCCAGGAGTTCCGCATGTATCGCCACCCCATCCTCCCGCGGCGCGCGATGTTGCAGGCCGGGTCGATCGGCCTGCTGGGCCTCGGGATGAATCATCTTGCCGGACTGCGGGAGGCGAGCGCGGCGCCGCATCCGAGGCAATTGCCAGGCAACGCGAAGGCGTGCATTTACATTTTCCTCTCCGGCGGACTGGCTCAGCACGATTCGTTCGACCCCAAGCCAGACGCTCCCGATACCATCCGCGGCGAGTTTCGGCCGATTGCGACGCGGACGCCCGGAATTCAAATCTGCGAACACTTGCCCCTGTTGGCCGAGCGGAGCAACCAGTGGGCGCTCGTCCGCTCGCTCACGCACCCGTCGAACGATCACTCTGCCGGGCACATGATCATGCTCAGCGGCCGTACGCCGCTGCCGCCCGGTTTTAACGCCTCGAAGCCCTTGCGGAGCGACTGGCCCAGCATCGCGGCGATTGCCAATGCCGCCACCACGAGCCGCAGCGACAACCTGCCGCCGGCGGTGGTCCTTCCCGAGCGGCTGGTGCACAATTCGGGACGCGTAATTCCGGGCCAATTTGCGGGACTCATGGGGAGTCACCGCGAGCCCTGGTTCATCGATGCTGCGCCGTTTCATAGTAAGTCGTACGGCGCGTTTCCCGAGTACGCCTTCGACCACCAGGAGCGAGGCGACAAGGACGACCGCGTGTTTGAAGCGCCGAACCTGTCGCTGCCGCAGGGGATCGATCCGCCGCGCTTTAGCGGGCGTACGAATCTGCTCGCGACGTTGCAAAGTCAGCGGGCCGCGCTCGACAGTGCCGCGAGCCATAACGCCCAGACGGGAACGTACGACCGGTTGCGCCAGGGAGTGATTTCGCTGCTGGCCGACGAGCGGATCAAGCACGCGTTCGATGTGACGCGGGCCGACGAGCGCGTGCAAGAGCGGTATGGCCAGAACAGCTTCGGCTGGTCACTGCTGATGGCCCGCCGGCTGGTCGAGGCGGGGGTGAATCTGGTGCAGGTGAACCTGGGGAACAACGAAACCTGGGACACGCACGGCGAGGCGTTTCCGCACCTCAAGGACAAGCTGCTCCCGCCGACGGATCGGGCCCTTTCGGCCCTCATCGACGACTTGTCAGAGAGCGGCCTGCTCGAAAGCACGCTCATCGTTATGGCGGGCGAATTTGGGCGAACGCCAAAAATCACGCACCTGCCGCAGCACTACAAGCTTCCCGGACGCGACCAGATCGGTTCGTCCGACCGGATCGGCGGCTATCCGGCGAGCGAGCCGCAAACGCCCGAGAACATGGCCGCGACCATCTATCAGGCTCTCGGGATTCCTCGCACCGCTGCCTGGCACGACGAAGCCGATCGGCCGCACCATATCTATCACGGTGAGCCGATCGCGGGGCTCGCGTAATCGGCTTTGGCGAGCAGGGGTTGGTTATGATGAAGGAACTGAGTTTCCTTCACCGAGCATCCTTCACCGTGCGTACTGAGATTGCTGATGCGCTGGCCCTTGCGCCGCCAGATTTTGGTTCCCATGGTCGCCATTGTGTTGGCGACGGTCGGCGTGACCACATTGCTTGCCATCTGGGCGGCGACCGAGCAGGTCGCGAGCCGGGTCGAGCGGCAATTGGCCGATATGCAAGCGACGCTCTCGGCCACGAACTTTCCGCTCGAGTCGAACGTCCTGCGGCAAACTCGCGGCCTGACCGGCGCGGAGCTCGTGCTGGTCGACAGCCGGGGCCAGATCCGCGGAACCAGTCGTGACGACCTCCTGCCGCTCGTTGCCGGACCCCGGGGAGAAGAACTTGCCGCCGCGGCGGTCGACCTCTCGCGGGCCTCGGTCGTCGCCGCCGGTCCCAACCGGTATTTACACACCGCCTTGCCGATCGATCGCCGGCCGGTCGGGCAGGAGGCGTCGACGCTACATGTCTTTTACCCGGAGGCGGCCTGGCGCGAGGCGCGGCTGCAAGCGGCCTGGCCGCCGCTCGTCCTGGGGGCGATCGCAACGGCTTTGGTGACCGTCACCGCGGGGTTCGTGGCGTGGCAAGTGACGACGCCGATTCATCGTGGCGTGGCAAGTGACGACGCCGATTCATCAGCTCGAAACGCAAGTTCGCCGGCTGACGACCGGCGACTTCAAGGCCCTTGCGCTCCCGGCCCGCGACGACGAAGTCCGCGATCTGGCCCAGTCGATCAATCAATTGGCCGAGCGGCTCGCGCGGTACGAAGAGGAGACGCGCGCCAGCGAACGGCTGAAGACGCTCGGTACGCTGGGAGGGGGCATCGCCCATCAGATTCGCA
>JALORD010000091.1 GCA_025459145.1 Pirellulaceae bacterium
GTAATGATGACCGAGATGACCGCCGCGAAGATCGGGCGGTCGATGAAAAAGTGTGCCACAGTGGTTAGCGCTCCTTCGCGTGACGCGGCGACTTGGGGACCGCAGTGCCTGACGGAGCACCGGCGTCAGGAGTGGATGACGTTGTGGGCGCCGCTTCGGAATGTTCCGACACGATGGGCCGGCGAACGGTCGTCGGCCGCGGTTCGCCCGTGGGCGTTTCCATGGGGGATGTTTCTATCGGAGTCGCCGATTCCGCAGTCGGCGTGACGTCCGGTGGCGGGAGTTTAGCCTCTGCAACCTCCGCCTCGACCTTCTGGCCGGGCTTTACCCGCTGAAGTCCTTTGACGATCACCCGCTCGCCCGCTTCCAGGCCGGACTTGATGATCCGAAAATCACCACGCTGTGCTCCGAGCTCGACGGTGCGCCGCTCGGCCGCTGCATCATCCCCCACGACGTAGACGAACTTGATGTTCTGGTCCGTGGCCAGCGCCTGTTCGGGAATCAGTAGCGCCTCGTAGGGCTGACTCACGGGAATCTTTACCCGCACAAACAGACCGCTCGCCAGTTGACGATCTTCGTTCGGAAAGACGCCCCGCAGCCGGGCGGTTCCCGTGCTGGGATTCACTTCGCTTTCGACGAAGTCGAGCACTCCGACGTGGCTGAAGTCAGACTCGTCGGCGAGTTGCAGATAGCAGGGAATTCCAGCATTCCGCAGACTTCCCGGCGCCGCGTCCTGGCCTTCGTCTCGCTGCCGCATGTAACGCAAGAGCGATCGCTCGTCGACGTCGAAGTAGACGTACATGGGCTGCTCGCTGACGATCTTCGTCAGCAGCGTACCGGAGCCCTGACCGCCCGTGAGCAGGTTTCCCTCGCTCACCAGCGCCCGGTCGATGCGGCCCGCGATGGGGGCTTTAATGACCGTGTACTTGAGGTCGACGGCAGTCCGATTGGCGTCGGCCCGCGCGGCCGTGATCGCCGCTTCGGAAGCTTTCACGGCGGCAACGGATTCTTCGTACTCTTCTTTGCTGACCGACCCATTTTTCACGAGCGTCGCGTCACGGGCCAGCTTGGCTTTGGCCAGTTCCAAGTTGGCAGAATTGAGATCGATCCGCGAGACCGACTGTTGATGAATCGCTTCATACTCATCCGGCTCGATGGTAAAGAGCGTCTTGCCCTCTTCGACGAAGTCGCCATCCTGGAACTCGATGGTCTTGAGGTACCCAAACAACCGCGATCGAACTTCCACCGTCTTGGAGGCCTCCGTGCGTCCCGTGTATTCATCGGCGTCGATGGTCTCCTGCCGCGCGACCGCCATCACGGTCACCTTGGGAACCGGTTGCTCGGCGGCCGCGGGGGCGGCGCGATTGCAGCCCCCTAGAACCGGCAACGCAAGCGTGACCCCTAAAACGGCCCAGAATGCCGCGCCCCAAAGCTGTGGATGACAACAGCGGTCAGTCATGGTCGCGTGGATTCCAAAAATTGAGGCGTGGCAAGTCCGTGAGGACTGAACGTATCGGCGGCCGGCAAAAGCAGCTATCGCCCCTTGGCAAACTTTAGTCCCGGATCGCCGGGCGGCGCGCCGAGCAGGGCAAAGCTGAACGCGCCTCCTTGCGGCTCGGATACTTCGGCCAGCATGACGCCGCCGCTTTCGGGTTCCATGGCGAGGACGTTGCCGTCGAGGGCGAATACCCCTTTGACCGTTTGCGACTTTCCATCCTGGGAAAAGGTCCAGCTAAAGTTGCCATCTTGAGATAGCCCCAGTTCGAACTTCGTCCCATCCTGGCCCGCCGCATTCCAATTGCCGACCAGATTAGCAGCATTCACGGCCGGAGCCGCCGTCGGGGCAGCCTCCGCTGGGGTGGCCGGCTGTCCGATCGCCTCAGGACCGCCCGTCATCAGCAGCAATTCCTTCACCAGCGTATCTTGCGGGTTCTTCTGATACAGAATCTTCAGTTGGTTGGCCGCCGCATCTTTGCTGCCTCCCGTCAGATAGTGATAGGCCAGGACAAATCGTGCACCCGCCGCATCGGGGTTCTGCTTCACATAGCTTTCGAGCGCCCGGAGTTGTCGGGTGTAGGCATCCACATTGGGATAGAGGCTCGCCAGCGTGGTCCAGTCCCAACCCGGTCCGACCGACAGGACGCTGTAGAGGCCGGCAGCCGCGTCGTTGTACTTTCCCTGCGCGAAAAGGACGAGCGACCGGAATTCGTGGATGATCGGGTCATTGGGCAGGGCCGCGAGTGCTTTATTCGTCGAGGCAAGTGCAGCGGCATAGTCGCCGGCATAAAAGGCCTGGCGTGCCGCATCGAAGTCGGCCATTCCCGGTGCCGGTGCATCGGCAGGAGCAGCTTCGGCAGGGGCCGTCTCTATTGCCAGTGGCTGTGAATAGTCCAGGGTGACGCCGCCGTCGATGGGATACGACTCGGTGTAATACGGGTTCTCATACCCCCAGTAGCCGAATCCATAGGCCAAGCGGTTGACGCCCCACATAGTGGTCCCAAAGGCCATTAGCGCCGTGTGGTCGTCCCACATGTGGTCCCACCAGTCGCCGTAGTTGCCGTGCCAACAGCCGTGATGCCAATCGTCGTGTCGGTCGTAGAAATCGTCGTAGCGATCCTGCCAATCCTCGCGGACATCGTCGCGGCGATCCTGCCAATCCTCGCGGCTGCGATCGCCGAGGTCTTCCCGCGACGAGAGACGGTCTTGTAGGCCGTCGCGCCGCTCCTGCGGAGTGCGATTGGGAAGCTGCGAGGGGCGAGCACCGTCCAAACGACCCCCATCGAGCCGACCGCCGTCGGCCCCGGGGCGGTTGCCCAGTCCCGGCAGCATGGCCGTACTGCCCCCCGGGAGGCCCGGTCGAGTGGCGATACCGGGACCACCTGCGCCGGGTCGTTGGCCCGCTGGCAACTGACTGATTCCAGGACGAGTTCCTGCCCCTGGACGTGTACCAACGCCGGGTGTGCCGGGCCGGGGAGCTGCCGGAAGTTGTCCTGTGCCAGGACGAGCCCCGATCGAGGGGCGCGATCCTGGAGTAAGTCCTGGCGTGCCGCCACCAACGCTGGGACGCGTTGACGGTCGTGCGAAATCCACAGTGCCCGGACGGCTGCCCGGGGTCATCCCTGGCGAAGGACGCGACGAGGGCAAGCTGGGCCGCGCGCCGCCCGAAGGACGTGCGGCTCCCCCAGCAGGCCGACTGGCGACTGATGGAGGGCGACTAAACGAGGGCGAACGCCCCATGGAGGGAGAGGGACGCGACATGCCGCCACCACCCATTCGGGCGCCGCCGCCTCCGCCGCCTCGCCCCCCGCCGCCACCCCCACGGCCGCCGCCGCGGCCAAACGCGATCGATGTCGGGCCCAGAGCCGTCAGCACGACGAGTGTGAGGCTCACCACTTGTTTGAATTGACGTTTCATCTTAGACCGTCCGGAGAATTCGAGAATTGATTGGTAACGAAAGGACGCGGCGGGTTACTCCGCCTGGGGCTGCGGCGGCTTGCGGACCATCGTCACCGAGAGATCGGGGAGCGACTCATTGCCGGCGACTCGCTCGGTCGCCGTCCAGATGACGCGGTCAGTCGCTGCCCGCGTGAGCATCCGCGTGGCCGAGGCGGAGGTGCCGTCGGCGGTTACTCCCTTGGCTTTGACAATCCAATCGTCTCCCGCGGGGGTCCACACCGCCTCGCCAAACCCTCCCGCCGAATCGAATGTCCAGCTGCGAATCTGTTTGGCTTGTGGATCCCAGCCGATGCGCTGCGTCCCTTTAAGCACCACGCTTCCGTCGCGAATCACCTGGAACTCCTCAAGCAAAAAGCTCTTGTTTTCGTCCCAGCGGAACGTGGCTTCCACCACTTCGGTGCGTCCTTCGTCGATCCACTGGCCGACCAACCACTCGAGCGCGGCCAGTTCTCCGTACGCCGACAGAGATTCCTCCTCGACGACGCGAATCGCCTGCATGAGCCACTTGCCGTCCTTTTTGACGTGCACCACGGTGTAGCGGCTCTTCGCCGTGAGCGTTTCTCCATCGGGGAATGCCGTGGTCGAGCCTTCCTCGACCGCCACATCCGGGGTCAGGAAGCGGATCGAGTCGACAACGACGCTCAGGGCCCCCTTCGGATTGGCCTCAAACGCCGCCAGGAAACTTTGCTTAAGCTCGTCGTGGCCATTCAACTCGGTGCCGTCGCGGAGGACCATTCGGGCGTCCGGGGCAAATAGCGCAACCAGTCCATCGGCATTGTGGGCGTTGTAGCGATCGACAAATGCGACCACCGCCTGTCGCACGAGTTGGTCGTCAAGATTGGCGGAGCTTTGCCCCGCTGCCGGTCGCGGCTGCTGAGCCAGGCCGCTGGCGGCCCCCAAGGCCAGCATCAAAACGGCAACGATCGAGTGCCTTGAAAATGTCGCGTTCATGACCAATTTTCCCTAGTTCGAAGAGAATCCGCGTAATCCCTGGTTCGTTGACGCTGCGGCGAGCGTCGGTGAAACGAACCGTTGGCCAGCCAGCGCCGCGCGGAGAGCCGGGACCAGATCGGTGGCCAGGCGCTGCTTGACAACATAGCCTCGCGCCCCCACTTGCCAAGCCGACTGCAGATAATCTTGATCCGCGTGAACCGTCAAAAAAACAATCCCCGCGTTACAGCCAATTTCTTGCAGCCGGACCGCAACGTCGAGTCCCGATAAATCGGGCATCGAAATATCCAGCACCACGAGTTCCGCCTGACTGGTAAGACCGGAGTCGATCATCGATTGTCCGCTGTCGAAAGTTTGGACGACCTCAAATTCAGCTTCTAGCAACTCGGCCACGAACGTTAGAAACGCCGCGTGATCGTCCGCCAGCAGTACGCGAGGGCGTGCCAAGTATGCATCCTCAAACCAATCCCATCATTCGACTCCCGGCCAATCTGACACGCGTCCGTGGCACTGCATATCAGCAGACAACTTGGGCCGTGTCATCAGTCAGGGTACGTACCTGCGTTGCCGGTCACCGATCAGCGTAGGCCCCGGAAGCGATCCTTGTAGACTGGCAAAACTGACAGGGGGCGATGAGTTTTCTGACAGGTTGCCGGAACCTACGGGTTATTCCGCAATAACGCCCAACTTCAGGGCCATCCGCACGAGTTCCGCCGTCGATTTCACCCCCAGGTGCTTCATCATCCCATACTTATGGAACGCGACGGTTCGCGGGGTGATCTTTAGAATCCGGGCAATCTCCTTCATGGTTCGCCCTTCGGCCAGGAGTTGCAGGACTTCTCGCTGACGGACACTGGAGAGCGAGGGCTCCTCGGGCTCGTCCGAGCGGCGGGCCAGTGCCTCGACCAATCCCTTGGCGACCAGCGGCGTGATGTACGATCGGCCCCACATCGCCTCGTCGATGGCCTGCAAAAGTTCCGAGGCGGCAGAGTTTTTCAGCAGGTAACAGGCCGCCCCCGCACGCACCGCTTCGGCCGCCAGATCGGGGTCCTCGTTGATGGTCAGAATGACAATCTTGACGTCCGGCATCGTCCTTTTGAGCTGCCGAGTCGCTTCCAGGCCGTTGAGCTGCGGCATGCCGATATCGACGACGACGAGATCGGGCTTCAGTTCCGCGGCCGCCGCCAGCAGCGCCCGACCATCCCCCACCGATCCGACAACTTCACACTTCGGTGCCAGAATCTGGGCAAAGGCCTCGCGCAGCAGACGGTGATCATCGGCCAATATCACGCGTGGACGCCGGAGACCCATTCCGCATTCTCTCAATTGTTTTACGATGATTCGCGGGGCTGAACCCCAACCGTTTTAACGCTTGGTGGTGCGGAGTGTCGACTCGTCGACAGCTGACCGCTCGCCGCGCAGCGGCACGCAGGCTTCGATTCGCGTTCCAGAGCCCGGCTGACTCGCGATCGTCAGTTCGCCCTCCACCAGGCGGAGCCGTTCCTGCATACTGACGAGTCCCAGCCCCCCGCGGCTGGCAACCTCCGCGGCATTGAACCCCCGGCCCTCATCCGACACGACTAGGCTCAGCGCGGTCTCATCAGCCGTCAAGCGAACTTGTGCTCTCGCCGCGCCGCTATGTTTGACCACATTCCGCAACGCCTCTTGAACAATTCGGTACACACAAATCGCCGCCTCGGCGGACGGTTTGACCGGCAGCGGGCACGACTGGAACTCGACCTCTAGGTGGTGGCTGCGACTGAGGTCGTGACAGAAGCCGCGAATCGCCGCCTCGAGCCCGAGTTGCTCGAGCTTCATTGGATGAAGCTGATGGGACAGGTCGTGGACGGCCGAGGAGAGTTGCTTGACGCGGCTGGACATCGTCTCCAGACGACCGGATGCCTCGGGCGATGGTGTGGCGACTCGCTGCTGGTACAAGTCCAGTTCCACCGCGAGGAGCGCGAGGTCCTGTCCCAAGTCGTCGTGCAACTCCCGGGCAATCCGCCGTCGTTCGGCTTCCTGGGCACCAAGCATCTGCGCTGCCAGGCGGCGCAACTGCTCGCGATTCTCGCGCAAGCGCACTTCCGCAGCTTGCCGCTCGCTAATGTCAATGACCGACGCCAACACGAAGTGCCCCGCCTCGGTGTGGATCGGACTCAATCCGACTTCGATCGGAAACTCGCTTCCGTCTTTGCGCCGTCCAAAGAGTTCGTGCCGCATTCCCATCGCCCGGTTTTCGGGTCGCTGGTGGTAGGTGTGCCGCAGATCGATGTGCCCCTTCCGGTAGCGCTCGGGTAAGAGCGTCTCCACGGTTCGGCCGATCAATTCGCCGGCAGGATAATCGAACATCTGTGCGAGTTGCGCGTTGACCAGCACCATCTTGCCTGAGTCACTCACCATGAGCATTCCCGTCGGGGCGGCATCGATCGCTTGCCGGAAGCGCGTTTCGGCCCGCGCCCTGCGGCTGCGCTGGACGAGCAGTCCGCTAATCAAGATCGCCTGCAGTCCGCAGAGACCCACAAGCCCCGCCAGGTGCCACTTGTATTGGTCCCACAGCGTAAGATCGCGATATCGCAGTTCGCTTTCCGCGGGGAGCTTTGAAGTCGACAGGCCCCACCGCTGCACCTCGCGCCAGTCAAACATGGTGAAGTTGCGGCTCGGCAATTGAATTCCGATCTGCGCTGGATCTTCGCCGGCCAGAATTCGATTTGCCAAGTGAGCCGCTTGCTGCCCCGCAGCCAGGAAACTGAATACCCTCCCCCCCACGATGCCGCGGCCGAGATAAGAATCGACGTGACTATAAATCGGGGCGCTCGAGCGGGCAGCCAGTTGTTCCAAAACCTGGGCCGGCATATGAACCTGCCCATCGCCATCCTCAAAGACGTGCAGATAGTAAACCACCGTGCGGGGCGGCAACTGCTGGACTGCCTCCAGCATCTGGGCAAGTGGTTGACCTGACCAGAAAACAATCTCGACCTGCTTTCCATGCGTTTGAAACGTCTCGCGAGCTTCGGCTTCCCAGTATCGATCGAATTCTGATCGTCCCACAACAACCACCACCCGCTCGGTGCCAGGGTGCAACTGCAGGGCCAGATCAAGCGAGGCCTGCAATTCGAACTGAAGCGGATGGCCCACCACATCCGGCGGTGGGGCCAGCGTGTCGACCTCCTCGCGATCCACGGCCATGAACACGAGTGGCGCGCCAGGAAAAATGCGGGCTCGATGGGCCAGGGCAAACTTGGTGGCGGACGAAAGTCCGGCAATGACCACATCCACTTTTCGTCCGGCGTACTTCCGCTCGAGAAACTCGGCCAGTTCCTGTTGCTGGGCGGGACTGGCAAAGCGGGACAGATCCAGAAATTCGCTTTGGACGTCGACTTTGTCGGCTGACTGGCCGAAGGTCTGTCGAATCCCCTCGTCCGCCAAAATGGCGCCGGGGCTGCCATCGTTGGCCCCCGGGTACAGCACGACCACCAGACGCGGGGCAGCGGCTCTTGACTCGCTATCGTCGGCCGACAGCGGCTGGCAGGCGATTAGCGACGCGAGCGCGGGTAGCAGCCATCCCGCATAGCGGAGTGCTGGACCGACGAGAAAGCCGCCTTCAAACCGTGGCATGCGTGAAATTCAGTGCAATGGCCTGCAACAAGGTTTTCCAGCCTCGCCGCCGCCTCTTTGCTTGACAGGGGACGCCTCCTGTCAGATTTGCCAGTCGTCCCCCTGGCCGCGGCCCGCCTACACTCGGGCAACCTTCCCACATTCTAACCGCCACTTGTAGCCATGCGCACCGGTCGCGATTTCCCCATTCTTTCCTGGCTTCATCGCTACGAGGCGTCCTGGCTCCGCCCCGATCTCGTGGCTGGAATCACGCTCGCGGCCTATGCAATTCCCGTATCACTTGCCTACGCCGCTCTCGCCGGCTTGCCGCCGGAAATGGGCCTGTATTGCTATCTGGTGGGTGGGCTGGGATATGCACTGCTCGGCACTTCGCGGCAACTGGCGATCGGGCCGACTTCGGCGATTTCGCTGCTCCTAGGAATGTCGCTCGTCGAAATGGCCGCGGGAGACCCCGAGCGGCTGGCCCGCCTGGCGTCGTTCACGGCGCTTCTGATGGCCGCGGTGTTTGTCGTGGCTTGGCTCCTACGGCTGAGCGTGCTCGTCAACTTTATCTCGGAAAGCATTCTGACGGGATTCAAAGCGGGAGCTGCGCTGGTGATTGCTGCCACGCAGTTGCCGAAGCTGCTAGGCGTCGCTGGCGGCGGAGACGACTTTTTCGAGCGGCTGTGGCTGATCGCGCAGCAAGCCTCTTCGACGCACCTCGTCACCTTGGGGATTGGGCTCGTCGCAATGACGTTGCTGGTCGCCGGGAGCCGGCTACTACCAGGACGCCCGGTCGCCCTGGCGGTGGTACTGCTAGCGATCGTCGCGGTGAGTCTGGGGGGACTCGAACGGCTGGGCGTCAAAATTGTAGGGGAGATTCCCGCGGGGCTGCCTCAATGGGCCTGGCCTGCCAGCGAGATTGCGACATTACAGCTATCTGATCTGCGACAACTCGTGCGTCTCGCGTCGGCCTGCTTTCTGCTTTCCTACATTGAGAGCGTGTCAGCCGCCCGTACGTTCGCCCTCCAGCATCGGTACGAGATCAATCCCCGTCAGGAGTTGCTCGGGCTCGGCGCGGCCAGCCTGCTGGCAGGACTGTTTCAGGGGTTTCCAGTCGCTGGCGGCCTGTCGCAATCGGCCGTCAATGAACGGGGCGGGGCCAAGACGCCGCTGTCGCTCGTGTTTGCCTCGGCATCGATCTGTTGCGTGCTCTTGTTCCTCACGGGTTTGTTCCGCACGCTTCCTGACGCGGTGCTCGCGGCCGTGGTCCTCGTTGCCGTGTCGGGGTTGATTGATCTGGCCGAATTACGCCATCTGTGGAGTGCGAGCCGGCTTGACTTCGCGGCCGCTTTGGTTGCACTGGCGGGAGTCCTGCTAATGGGAGTGCTCGACGGTGTTGTGATCGCGGTGCTCGCTTCCATTGCGATGTTGTTGGCCCGCAGCTCGCGGCCGGAAGTGGCCTTCCTCGGACGAATTCCCGGAACGAACCGGTTCTCGGATCTCGCCCGCCATCCCGACAACGAGCCGATTCCTGGCGCGCTGATCTTCCGCGTCCAGGCCTCGCTGCTTTACTTCAACGTCGATCACATTCTCGAAACGGTCCGCGAGCGTGCGAAGTCGCTCGCCGGCCTCAAGCTCGTCGTGGGCGATCTCTCGAATGTTCCCTACGTCGATATCGCCGGGGCTCGGATGCTCAGGCGCCTGCACGAGGAACTGGCTGCAATGGGGGTGGATTTCAGACTCGTCGAGGCCCACGGCCCAGTCCGCGACATCCTCCGTGCAGAAGGGCTCGAAGAGCGGGTGGGCGCCATCACGCGGCACCACAGCCTCGCCGCGCTGCTGGAAGAAAGTCTGCCGAAGTAAGCGTGCGAGTTCGCCAATCGCCGTTCAGCCGCACAGGACGAGCGCCAGCACCTGCGCCACGAGAATTCGGAGCAGCGTCGTGAGCGGATACACCGTCGCGTAGGCCAGCGTGGGGGCTTCGGAGCGGCACAGATTGCAGGCAAAGCTCAGCGCCGGAGGATTCGTCGTTCCGCCGGCCAACAGCCCGCTAATCGTGACGAAATTCATGCCCATCACTCCCCGCGCCCAGACTCCCACGGCCAGGAGCGGCACGAGGGTGATCACAAGTCCCGCCGCGAGCCAGACGAGCCCCCGGGGACTCAGCACCGTGGCAAAGAACTGATCCCCCGCGGCCAACCCCAAGGCCGCAAAAAACAGTGCAATGCCGAATTCCCGAAAGGCGTGGTTGGCGACGATTGGCATGTGCCAGACCAGGCCGCCGATGTGGCCCAAGCGGCTGAGAACGAGCGCCACGATCAACGGCCCGCCAGCCAGCCCCAGTCGCAAGGGATTGGCGAGTCCCGGAATGACGAGCGGGATGAAGCCCACGATCACTCCCAGAAAGATGCCGGCAAAGAGCGGAATAAACTGCGTTTGATTCAGCTTCTTCAGCGAGTTGCCCAGCAATTCCTCGGCTCTGTGGAGTTGCCGGTCGGTCCCGACCACTTGCAGCACATCGCCGAATTGCAGCGGCAGGCTCGGCACGGCGGTCATCTCGACGTCGCCGCGCGTAATCCGCGTGACTTCGACACCCAAGAGGTTTTCCAGCCCCAGTTCGGCGACCGACTTGCCAAGCGCCCGGCGATGCGTCACGACAATTCGCTTAAAAGTGATTCTTCCGGGAGCCGCCAACAGATCCTCGTCGCTGCGGTGGCCGATCAATCGCTCGAGCCGATCGAGCAAATCCTCAGTCCCCACCGCGAGGATCGTATCCCCGGCGTGTAACTTTGTATCGCGCAGTGCCGCGTGTACCTCGATCTCACCAGCCCGCCGCAGCCGGGAAATCACGATCTGGTCTTCGACGCGGCGAAAGATCTCCCACATTTCGGGATTCGCGACGACAAGCGTTCGCCGCAGCACGGGCTTGATCGCCCGGCGTCTTTCGGCCGCATAGGACTCCCCTTCCTCGACCGGATCGATGCGAAACAGGAACTTGAGCAGCAAAATCACACCAAGCGAACCGGCGATCGCCCCGGGGTACGACACCGCGCAAGCAAGCGCCGGCAGCGCCAGCCGCTCGGCGGTCATCTCCGGAAGCGACGCCAGGGATTGCTGAGCGGCGCCCAGTGCGGGGGTGTTCGTTGAGGCTCCGGCAAAGAGCCCGGCGACCGCCGCGGAATCAAGCCCGAGAAGCCAGCCCAACAGAGGGGCCAGAATTCCCGCGGCGATGACGAGAACAGCCGCCAGCAGATTCCACGCGAGGCCGTCGGCCCGCAGTGAGGCGAAGAATCCCGGCCCGAGCTGTAGGCCGATCGTGAACACAAACAGCACGAGGCCGAACTCTTTGACGAATGTTAACATTTGCCGGTCGACCGGCTGGCTGAATTGGGCGGCCAGAATGCCGACGAACAGCACGCCCGAGCCGCCCAGTCCGATGCCCTTGAATTTGACGTTGCCCAGGGCCATCCCCAAGGCACAGACGAGCGCCAGGAGCCCGAGCGTGTAGGCCACGGGACTGGTTCGTGGAAGTTCAAACAGCCAATCCCACATGCCGTGCCTGCCGCTCTGTATTGCGTCCCGCCGCGTTAGAAGCCTCAAAACAACGATCTGCCTGAGGCGATTTCTCGGCAGCCGTCGTGAGTTGTGATCGTTGCTCCTAGGCTTCAATCACCTCTCCCTGCCGGGGAAGTGCCGCGATCAGTTTATAGCGCTCATTGATGAGCTTGGCGAGCGCCCCACGTCTGCGATTTTCGCCATGGGTGAGAGTAACGGGGCGTTATCGCGCGAGTGGTTTCAATTGTTCGCGGACCATTGGCGGAAGACTGCGGACAACCATTTCGACTGCTTCGGCCGGGGAGTCGACGATCCGCGCAAAGCCGATCTCCTGGGCGTCGAACACCCCCTGTTCAACCATGTGGAGCAAGAAGTCGCGCATCCCATCCCAGAACTCACGCCCCACAAGGACCAGTGGAAACGGGCCAATCTTGCCGCATTGGATCAAGGTTGCGGCCTCGTACAACTCGTCGAGCGTGCCCAGCCCGCCCGGCACGACGATGTACGCGCAGGAATACTTCACCAGCATCACCTTGCGGACAAAGAAGTATTGGAATTCGACGCTCTCGTCGACGTAGGGATTCGGTTCCTGTTCGTGCGGCAGAAGGATATTGAGGCCGTACGAAGGTCCGCCCACCTCGTGCGCGCCGCGGTTCGCCGCTTCCATCGCGCCAGGACCGCCGCCGGTGATCGTGGTTAATCCCGCTAGCGCCAGTTCGCGGCCCACCTCGCGCGCCAGTTCATAGTACTCATGTCCCGGCTTGAACCGGGCCGACCCGAACACTGTCACCGCCGGCCCCAGTTTCCCCAGCCGCTTGAATCCTCGTTCGAACTCAGCCGTGATCCGCCTTAGCCGCGCCCTCTCGCGCTCCGCCGAACGCCGCTCCATGAGGAAATTCCGCTCGCGGTTGACGGCCGCGGAATCGGGCAGATGGAGCTCATAGGACGTAAATCCGGCCTTCTTCCAGTGCCTTTGCCACGCCTGTTCCCAGGCGTCGAGCGAGATCGGCGGCGCTTCTTTGGATTTCTTGGCCATGCGCTACCCTGCCGGGGTGAAGTGAATCCTGAACGATCGAGGAAAGTAGACGTTCGACGTCGTTGCTAGTCTCCGAGGCAGATGCCCAGTGCGCGGGCCGATGTGACAAAGCCGCCGTCCAGCGGCACCGTGCGTAGTTGCCCGGTCGCCTCGCGGATCGGAACCGCCACAATCTGGCTTCCCGTGAACGCGACCATCTGGCCGAATTTCTGCTGCGCGATCAATTCGACGGCTTTGGCACCGAAGGCCGTGCACAGCGCGCGGTCCATGTTGGTCGGGCTGCCGCCGCGCTGCAGATGCCCCAGGACGACGGAACGCGTCTCCTTGCCGGTCCGCTCTTGGATTTCAGCGGCAACCACAGCACCAATTCCGCCCAATCGGGCTTCGCGCTCGCGAGATTGGCCGGCCGACGTGACAAAATCAGCTCCGGCAGCTCGTGCGCCTTCGGCGACGACGACAATTGAAAAGTGTTTGCCGGATTCTTCCCGCTCCTGAATCTTGCGGACGATGCTGTCGTAGGAAAAAGTAATCTCGGGGATCAAGATCACATCGGCCCCACCAGCTAATCCTGCATAGATGGCGATCCAGCCGGCGTAACGTCCCATCACTTCGAGGACCATCACGCGGCGATGGCTTTCGGCAGTGCTGTGCAGGCGGTCAATTGCATCCGTGGCGCAGGCCACAGCCGAATCGAAACCGAACGTCATGACGGTGGCCGCCAGGTCGTTGTCGATCGTTTTCGGTACACCGACCACGGGAATCCCGTGCTCGTGAAGTTGCTGGGCAATCGAAAGCGACCCATCTCCGCCAATGGAGACCAGTCCGAGCAGTCCCAATTGCTCGCAGCCGCGTTTCGTTTCGTCGAGCAGTTCTTTCGGCAATTGGCGCGTCTCGCCATGGCCGACTTTTGCGGA
>JALORD010000498.1 GCA_025459145.1 Pirellulaceae bacterium
TACTTTTAGCTCGTGGTTTATAAATTGGGATATGGTCACCGCTCGCAAGCAAACCGTCGTCGGAATTCTCGGAACCCGGCTCGATGCCGGGAAGAACGAAGCCCGCTGGAATCACTGGCGGCCGACCGTGGCGCTCTGCCAGCACGAGGAACTGCTCATCAACCGCCTGGAGCTCGTGCATCAGCCCCGAGAGCGGGAACTGGCTGAGACGGTGGCGGCTGACGTGCAATGCGTCTCGCCCGAGACGACAGTGCGGCTGCACGAACTGCCGCTGGCCGATCCGTGGGATTTCGAGGAAGTGTTTGCGGGGCTCTACGGCTGGGCCCGCGAGCGGTCGTTCCGGACCGACGACGAGGACTATCTGATTCACATCACGACTGGAACGCACGTCCAGCAGATCTGCCTGTTCCTGC
This sequence comes from Pirellulaceae bacterium, assembly GCA_025459145.1. Classification (GTDB taxonomy): domain Bacteria; phylum Planctomycetota; class Planctomycetia; order Pirellulales; family Pirellulaceae; genus CAYLLN01. The sequence continues at coordinate 414 of JALORD010000498.1, forward strand.
TGGCCGAATCGCGGCATATTCCCGGCCGGCTCTTGCAGACGTCGCCCCCGCCGCGCGACCAGGTGGGCGAAGGGCGGTACCGGATCATCGATCTTGATCTATCCCGCTACGACGCGCTAGCCACCCGCTTTGCCCAAGAGCAGGAAGAATCGCGGACCTTCCTCAAGTCGGGAATCGAGACTCGCTCGGCCGCGTTCAACGCCCTCATCGAACGGATCGAACGCGTGGCGATCGCCAGCTCGGCGCCGCTGCTGCTCGCCGGACCGACGGGAGCCGGCAAATCGCAACTGGCGAAAAAGATTTACGAACTCAAACGCCGCCGCGAGCAGGTGCGGGGCGAGTTCATCGAGGTGAACTGTGCGACGTTGCGCGGCGACCAGGCGATGTCGGCCCTGTTCGGGCACGCCAAGGGGTCGTTCACGGGGGCGACAACCGCCCGAGCCGGACTCTTGAAGTCGGCCGATGGGGGCGTGCTGTTCCTCGACGAGATTGGCGAACTGGGGCGCGACGAGCAGGCGATGCTGCTCCGGGCGATCGAAGAGAAGCGGTTCCTGCCGGTCGGCGCCGATCGGGAAGCGGCCAGCGACTTTCAGCTCCTCGCCGGGACGAACCGCGATCTGGCCCGCGAGGTCGCCACTGGGCGATTCCGCGAGGACCTGCTCGCCCGAATCAACCTGTGGACGTTTCGCCTCCCCGCCCTGGCCCAGCGGCGCGAGGATATCGCGCCGAATCTGCAGTACGAGCTTGATCGCTTCGCCAGCCGGATGGGACGGCAAGTGACGATGAACAAGGAAGCCCGCGAGCGGTTTCTCGCGTTCGCCGAATCGGGCGCAGCCTTGTGGACCGCCAACTTTCGCGACCTGAACGCCGCCGTGACGCGAATGGCGACACTTGCCCACGGGGGACGAATCACGACGGCCGACGTGCTTGAGGAGATCGCGCGTCTCGAAGCATCCTGGCGCAGGCCGAGCGATCGCGATGACGGCGAAGCCATGCTCGCCAGCCTGCTGCCGGCCGAGAAGCTGGCAGAGCTCGACCTCTTTGATCGGCTGCAGCTGTCTTGCGTGCTCCGCGTTTGCCAGGGGACGGCATCGCTCTCCGAAGCCGGACGCGCTCTGTTCGCCGTCTCGCGGCTCTCCAAAGCGATGCCCAACGATGCCGACCGCCTGCGCAAGTACCTCGCCCGCTACGGCATCGCCTGGAGCGACTTGCACAGCGATTCGCTGGTTTGAACGATTTGCCCGTGCGACACGGAGAAAGCCCCTCGTTTTGCTCGCCGAAGGCCTACGCCCTGCGAGAAACATAACCTCCCGCAAAATGCCTCCTGCAGGCCCAGCTTGGCGACCAGGCTAGGCCACCCCGCGGTCGAGTAGCCGGACATGATCCGGTTGCCGCTCTCGTCGTACTCGTAGTTCTCGTCGGCGATGCTTGCGTGGTCGGCCTCGATGAGCTGGTTCGTATCGTCGTGGCCGTACTCGGTGAGGCCATCGAGGAGCGAATCGATCGACGCGATTCGGCTGGCGGCGTCGTAAGAGTAGCCGTACCCCGCCAAGGCACCCTCACCCCAGCCCTATCCCCCTGGGAGCGGGAGCTCGTCGGTCGAGTGCAGCAGGCGCGCCAGCCGGCCGATGCCGTCGTAGGCGTAGAACGTGTGGGCCACGAATTCCAGTCCCGAAGTGTCCGCGCAAACGCGTGAGCTGGGTGATCTGGCTGGCTGCATTGTAAGCAAAATCGACCCGCTTTTCCGAGGGCGGCATGGGCCCCCGGGCCGCTGCCGCCGGCCTGTTGCTGGAGGCTGGGGTCGAACAGCCGCAATTACACGCGGGGAGGAAGGCTTAATCGCGTGTCGGCAGTCCACCCCCGGCTGTCGGCGGGCCGGGGTCGGCCAGCCGCGATACCTACGACCAGAACGTGCACTTGCGGCCGCCCGCCCCCGAGCGACCCATCCGCTTCTCCTCCGCTTCGCCCTGGTGAAGCGCCGCTGCCTCGCTTCGGCCCAATTCGCCCTGTTCACTACTGAACAAGATGTTCGATTCGTGACCAGACTAGTCACGGCGGCGAGAAATTCTCGTGCGACTTAGGGCGGGGGCTCGTTGCGTAAGCGCAGGTGGAATAATGCCTTGCGCGTGGTGTAATTGACGCAAGTCGCAGTGAGGTGGAATCCTCGCGCGCAAAACGTTGACAACGGGGCGTTGTTTTGGCCTACTGAGAGTGATTCTAGGGCACCGGTGTGTTAGGCGTTTATGAAAGGGGCTTGGGGGAGGAGACGCGGGATTGGGGCGAGCAGCAGCCGGGCCTAAGCGAGGAGGTTGTCGCGTTGCTTTGCGCCAGCGCGGAGTTCGCGCGATTGAGCGGGGCGAGGTGGGGTGGGACGATGCGTAGCGATCGGCAGCTAGGGAAAATTCTTCGTACGCCCGTGGGGCTGGACGCTCGGGGCCTGAGCGTCCCACTGGGGCGCTTTGGCGTTCAAATTGGCGGCGTTGAGGTGAACGTTTCGTTAAATGGCTTAACTTCGAGGAGGGCGCGTTAAGTTCACAACTGTTTGCAGCGCAATGACTTGCGCGAGTTAAGCGACGGCGGTGTTGCGAGTGTGTGGTCCGGGAGTGTTCAGTCATGAACGCGGCGAGCAGAAAGTGCCACACGCCAGGTGGCAGTTCGGGAGCGGCAGAAACGCAATCACGTGCGGTTGGACGGATTGTCGACGGTTTCCAGCCCTGCCGACCCGCCTCACTTGCGGCGGCGAATTGTCCTATAACGAAGCGAGGGAGCCGCTGGAGGCTGCCCCGAATGCTAGCAGTCGAAACTCAAATTCCGCGGAATCGAGCCCCCATGTCGCAAGCCGAAAGCTGGACGGTCCTGCGACTGCTTACTTGGACGACGTCGTTTCTGAAGGAGCGCGGCTCGGAGAATCCGCGGCTGGATGCCGAGGTGCTGCTGGCCCACGCCCGCCAGTGCGAGCGGATCATGCTTTATGCGGCATTCGACGAAGTGGTCGCCGACGACGTGAGGACGGCGTTTCGCGAACTGGTAAAGCGGCGGGCGGCCGGCGAGCCCGTGGCTTATCTGGTGGGACAGCGCGAGTTCTATTCGCTCCGGCTGAAGGTGACGCCCGATGTATTGATCCCCCGCCCGGAGACGGAGTTTGTCGTAGTGGCGGCGCTCGATGCGCTCAAGAAGATCGGGCCGAAGTCGGGCGGACTACGGGTTGCCGATGTCGGCACGGGAAGCGGAGCGATTGCCGTCGCTGTGGCGAAGCACGCGCCGCTCTGTCGAGTCGTTGCGGTGGACATTAGTCCAGAAGCGCTCCTGGTCGCCCGGGAAAACGCCGTCACGCATGGCGTGGCGGATCGGATCGAGTTTTTTGAGGGAGACCTCCTCGCGGGGATCCCCGCCGAGCGAAAATTCGCGGTCATCGCCAGCAATCCGCCGTATGTCTCGGCCGGTGAACTGGCCGAACTTGCGCCGGATGTGAAAGATCACGAGCCCCATCTGGCCCTGCTCGGGGGGCCGACCGGGACCGAGATTATCGAGCGTCTGATTCCTCAAGCAGCCGAGCGGCTCCTG
>JALORD010000499.1 GCA_025459145.1 Pirellulaceae bacterium
GAAGAACTACGTGGTTCGCAAGGTCGATGCGAAGACGGGCCTCATCAGCACCGTGGCCGGCACCGGCAAGCTCGGCTTCTCGGGCGACGGCGGCCCGGCAACCAAGGCCCAGCTCAACATCCCGCACAGCATCGCCCTCGACGGGGATGACAACCTCTACATCGCCGACATCGGCAATCACCGCATCCGCAAGGTCGATGCAAAAACCGGCGTTATCACCACGATTGCCGGCAATGGCGAGAAGCAGCAGCCCACAGCGGGCCCCGCCGCCGGCAAGCCGATGCTCGGCCCGCGGGCCCTCTTCATCGATGGGCAGACCCTGTGGATCGCCCTCCGCGAAGGGCACGCTGTCTGGAAGCTCGACCTGGCCAGCGGCCAGCTCACGCATGTTGCGGGCACGGGCAACGTCTATGTTGTCGACACCGAGAACCACGCGATTCGCCAGATCGACACGGCGAGCGGCACGATCTCGACGATCGCGGGACTCGGCCCGAAACATCCCGGCGGAACCGGCGATGGCGGGCCGGCCACCGAAGCGACGCTCGACCGGCCACACGGTATTTGCATCGGGCCGGACGGAGCGGTCTACATCGGCGACACGCTGAACCACCGCGTGCGGGTCGTGCGGCCCAAGCAATAGCACGAGACTCTTGTCCCGTGCGTCCCACTCCGCTCTGCGTGGGCCTCATGACCACGGCGAACAAGCCACGAACGGGTCGGGAGACCCGTTCTACAGCGGCGGTGCGAAGCGCGACTACGTCAACCCCGTCAGCGGGCCGTCGCCGCAGAAGTCCGGGTTGCCGAACTTCGTGATCTCGTGGCCAAAGCCGTGGGCCAGCGAGAGGAGGAGCCGGTTGTGCGGGACGCGCTTGTACTTGAGCGAGCGGCCCATCTGGAAATCGAGGCCGCCGCCGACCAGGACGAACGGAATGTTGTCCATCGTGTGCGAGTTCCCCTTGCCGAGTTCGTTCGTCCAGATGAGGAGCGTGTTGTCGAGCAGGCTCCCCTCGCCGCCGGGCTCGGGCGTTTCCGACAGCCGCTTGGCCAGATACGCGAGCTGTTCGCAGAACCACTTGTTGATCTTCGTAAGCTTTTCCTGCGACTCGGTCTTGCTGTCTTCGTGATGCGACAGCTCGTGGTGCCCTTCGTCGACGCCGAGCCACCGCATCCGGGCGCCGCCGACCGAGTTGGTGTATTGCATCGTCGCCACGCGGGCAAAGTCGTTGGCAAAGCTGCTGACCAGCATGTCGATGTTCATCTTGCTGATCTGCGGCATGTTGTCGTTGTCCTCGCGGACGCCGGGCTCCAGCTCCGGCACGGCATGCCCCATGTCGACATTGGCCGAAGCGGAGAGCTCCTGCTCCAGCTCGCGGACGAGCGTCTGGTGCTCATCGAGCAGGCGGGCGTCTTCGGCGCTCACCACCGAGCGGACCTTTTGCAGGTCGGCCTGCAGATCGTCGAGCACGCTCCGCAGGCTCTCCTGGTCCTTCATCCGGCCGTACAGCTTGTTGAAGAGCTGGTACGGATCGTCGATCGGAGCGACCGGCTTATTCGGGCCGGCGTACGACATCCGCGTCCAGGTGTCGGCACGTTCCGGCACCAGCACGCCCAACTCGAGCGAGCCGAACCGGGTGCGGGTCTCCGGGCGGGCTTGCAGGAAGTTTTTGATCTCCTGGTCGATCGAGATGCCGGTCGACCAGCCGGCCGGCGTGTCGGAGCCCCCCTGGATGTTGCCGGGGAAGAGCTCGATCCCGGTCAGCAGGCAACCGATGCCGCGCATGTGGCCGTCGCCGTCGCCGCGGATCTTGTCCGAAATCCCGTGCAGGATGAGCGACCGGTCGCGGAACGGCTCGAGCGGCGAGAGGCTCTCTTTCAGCGTGAAGCATTCCCCCTCTTCATCGGGCCAGAACGTCTTCGGCACGATGCCGTTGGGGCTGAACATCACCACCATCCGCTTCTTGCGCGCTTGCTGATTGGCAAAGCCGAGGCTGGGGAGGTTCAGCACAAAGGGGATCGCGGCGGCGCTAATTCCCAGATCTCGCAGAAAGTCGCGGCGATTGCGGATGGTTGGCATAAGGGGGCTCCCTTGCTGGTCGATAGGGGCTGGTCGGTTCAGGCAGGTCAGATCGGAAGGCTGGCTAGTTCAGGAGGGCTAGGGAAGGGCCGCCGAGGCGACCAGTTCGGCCACCAGTTGGCGAATATTGTAGCCGTTTTCGGCAAAGGCTGTCGACAAGTTTTTCGCCCGATCTTCGCCATAGGCCCGGATCGGCTGTTTGATTTGGTAATGAAACAATTGCTGCACGAGGGCCTGGCGGGCCTCGTCGCTCTCGGCCAGGAACTTGGCCAGTTCGCGGACGCTGTGGAACTCGATCTCTTGGCCCGCCTGGGTGATGTATTTCCCCGTGGCGTCGATCGGCTTTCCCTTTTCTTCGGCCCGGTATCGGCCGATGGCGTCGTAGTGCTCCAGCGTAAATCCGAGCGGGTTGATCATCGCGTGGCACGACTTGCACGAATCGGCATTCGTCTGCAGCTCGACCGACTTGCACGAATCGGCATTCGTCTGCAGCTCGACGCGCTCGCGCGTGGTCAGGTTGGCGTGCAGATCGGGCGCCAGCGGCGCGACGGCCACCGGTGGCGGCCGCAGGGCTCGGCCGAGCAAACTGCGCGAGATGAACACCCCGCGGTGAATCGGCGAGCTCTCCTCGGTGTAGGCGAACGCGGCGAGCAGGTACGGATGCGACAGCAAACCAGCCCGGTCCTCGCCGGCGAGCGGCACCTGTTCCCTTCAGCGATGTCGCCACCGTAAATCTGCGCGAGGCGGGCATTGAGCGGAAGCGACTCAGCGAGCAAAAGCTCGCGGAAATCCGACTTCTCGCCCCAAATCACTTCATCCAAAAAGATCTCGAGCGACGTCCGCAGATCGGCAATCACCTGCTCGTCGAACTCCGGGTAATGCTCCTTGCTCTTGGCCATGTCCGGCGGATGATCGATCTTGAGCCACCGCAGGAAAAACTCGCGGACCTTCGAGCGGGTGCGGATATCGGGCAGCATCCGCTCGGCCTGAGCGCGAACGTCGTCGCGGGAGGTGAGCTTGCCCTCAGCGGCTGCTGCGAGCAGTTCGCGATCGGGAAGCGAATCCCACATGCCGAACGACAGCCGCGACGCGACGTCGTACGGATCGGTGCTGCCTGCCTGCAATTCGCGATACAGGAATCGAGGGGATTTGAGCGTCAGCAAGACGACTCTCTTCACGGCGGTCTCGGTATCAGGGGTCGCGGCGAACTGCGCGTCGATATAAATCTGCCGTTCGGCCTCGCCCAGCGGGCGGCGGAACGCCCGTTCGACAAACCGGGTTGCAAACTCGCGGACCTTCTGTTCGCGAGCGCTCGCATCGGTCATCGGCTCAGGCGGCGGAGCTCCGCGGCCTCGACCGCCGCGGCCATCTGTTCGGCCACGACCACCGCCAAGGCCTGCGAGTTCCCCCAGCCGCTCGGCCACATAGCCGGCCGTTTCGATCGCCGCGTCGGTCGTAGCCGCTTCCCATTCCTTCGAGATCGAGGTGCCCCGCTCATAGCCCCGGCTGCGGTCGTCGGGCGGAAACGGGGCGCTGACGACAAACAGTTCGGCCGTCCCCTGCGGCGCGAGCGAACGCTCGGAAATCGTCTCTTCCGGCCGATGCGGCGGTTTCCAGGCCAGCTCGATGCCCGCCTTCTTCAGCGGACGGGTCTTGTTCTTGTCCGAATCGTTCACTCCCTGCTTGGCCTTCGAAAACTCCAGCTTCAGGTAATACGGCCGGCCGCCGAGCAGCTTGATCGAACCGCGGTATTCGTTGTCGTCTCCCGATTTGACCCACGCATCGATCAGCGGAGCCTGCTGCGAGTTGATCCACAGCCGGGCGGCGTGATCGGTCCGGACGATGAACTCGTAGTCCCCCGAATCGGCCGCGAAGACGGCCCCTTCCCAGCGGATCGAGAATTCATACGGATCGAACGGATCTTCTTTCAGTTCCGCGAGCTGCGGACCCCGCTCGCCGAAGTCGAACTTCACCTGCGGATCGATTCGCTCGGCCACCCGGTCGTCGGTGCGGAACTGCCGTCCCTTGAAGTAGCTGGCCTTGAGGCCCCGCTCGCTTCCCCACTGGCTCGGGCTGCGAAAGCTGGCCACGAGATCGGCCACCGAGTTCTGATACTGGCGGACGGTGAGCCGCGACAGCTCGATTCGCGCCGGTTCGTTGCGGGCCTGCGCCGTCGGCGAATAAAACGCGTTGTAGATGTACTCGGCCACGAGGCGCGACTGCTCCGCATCGCACTTCTCGGGCTCCCCCTCGGGCATCGTCTTGTCGATGAGGGCCGCCAGTTCCAGGACCGACTTGTCGCCGATAAGCGGCGTGGCGTAATTGTCGGGTGTTCCTTCGCCGGCCGCGCCGTGGCACTGGGCGCACATCGCGCTGTAGATCTGCTCGCCCGTCTTCAGTTCTTCGGCCCGGACCGACGACGCGATCGCGAGGCTCGCACACGCTAGCGTCAGGCCGCCCAGAAGTCGCGAATTGAACATCTTTCAAACCTCCACTGGCGGGTACCAAGGCGAGGGATGCCCTGGCATTCGATTTCGCGCCAGCGCCGGCGGGAACGGCAAATTTTGGCGGGACCGTTCCCAGCGCTAACACAAGGCAAGAAGCCGACAAAACGGGATGCCCCGCTTGTCAGCAAAACCTACTCCTTCAGTCTATCGATTCGGCAATTTGCCCGTCAACCAATAAACAATGAGCGATCACTTTGATTCCAGTCTTTCCAGCGCCTTCTCCGCTTGCTGCAGCGCCCTTTCACGGCGCGGGATAAACACGTTCCTCACCCAATCTGGATGGGGCGGCAACGCAGTCCCATCCTTGACCTTCACTAAGAAAGATGCCCGGAAGCCATGCCATTCTGCATGTGCACCCGTTTCCAAATACTCCCGTGCCTTGGCAATCTCATCCTCCAACCGTTTGATGCGCTCCAGAACGGCCCTTTGCTTCGTGTTCATTGAAGTTCCCAGCAGTCTCGTCGTCTGTCGCCGATTCTACATCAGCCCGAGGGGGTGTTGGCAAATTTTCGAACTATCGCTTTACCTGCCATCTCGCCGTTGGCAGCAAGTTTCGCAACGTTTCGCCACGGCGCTTGATTGCAACCGCCCGCCGCACTCGCCATAATCTGGGCGCGAGCAGGTGCCCTTTGGCTCGGAGCAGCGGCAAGCTGGCCGCCTCTAACGCCAATTTCGGCCGAGCGCTCCGGCGGCTCGCGCCCCTTTTCGGGCTTCAGTCGCCGCGATTTCCTTCGGGGATCGGGCGCTGTCGCCGCGGCGACGGCAATTCACCAGCAGGCGACCGCCGCGGCCCAGGAAGCCGCCGGCACCAAAGTCGCCGCGGGCAAGCAGACCATCACGCTGAACGTCAACGGCAAGGACCACAGCGTTCAGGTCGAGCCGCGAACGACGCTGCTCGAAGCGCTGCGCACGCAGCTCGATCTGACCGGCGCCAAGCCGATCTGCAACGACGGTTCGAGCGGCGGGGCCACCGTGCTCGAAGATGGCAAACCGATTCAGGCCAACATGCGTCTGGCGATGCAGTGCGTGGGCAAAAAGATTCAAACGGTCGAAAGCCTGGCCGGCGATGCCGTTCCGCAGGCGTTCGTCGATTGCGACGCTCAGCAGTGCGGCTTTTGCACGCCAGGTTTTGTCGTGGCCGTGCGGGCGTTTCTGAACATGAAGCCGAAGGCGACGGAAGAAGAAATCCGCGCTGGGCTGAACGGCAACCTGTGCCGCTGCGGGACTTATGCAAACATCATCCACGCGGCCGTGCAGGTCGTGAAAGGAGGCGCCAATGGCTGATCTCTATACCTGGCCGGCCGCCGATAAGGCGACCGCCGTCGGCAAGCGGGTGAAGCGGCTCGATGGACCGGAAAAATCGACCGGCACCGCCAAGTACACCTACGACATCAACCTGAAAAACCAGCTCATCGCCAAGGGGCTCGGCTGTCCGCACGCGCACTGCAAGATCACGTCGATCGACGTCGCTCCGGCCCTGAAGGTGCCCGGCGTTGTCCATGCCGAGGCTTTGCGCCAAAGCGGCAACGAGATCGAGTGGCAGGGAGAACTGCTCGCCGTCGTCGCGGCTGAGACCGAGGGAGCGGCCCGCGAAGGGGTCGCCGCGATCAAGGTCGAATACGAAATGCTCCCCGTGTTTGTCGAGGAGAGCAATCTCGCCGCGGCGGAAGCAGCCGGCCGGGCCACCAAGGGAGGCGGCAAGACGCAGACCGCCCGCGAGCCGGGGGACGACGACGATGAAGACGAATTCATCGCCAAGGAAATCGAACGGCTGTTCGCTGAGTCGGCTCACGTGGTCGAGGCCGAATACGGCATCGATCCGATCACGCACTGCTGCCTCGAGCCGCATGGATCGACCGTCGAGTGGCAGGGGAACAAGCTCGTTGCGCATCTGTCGACGCAGAATGTGTCGGGCACGGCCAACGGCTTCGCCACGCCGCTCAACATCACGGCCGACGATGTGACCGTGCACTGCGACTACATCGGCGGCGGCTTTGGCAGCAAGTTCGCGCCGGATTACTGGGGTGTGGCGGCAGCCAAGATTGCCAAGGCGACTGGCCGGCCCGTGCAGCTCATGCTCGACCGCGATCAGGAGCTGAAGATCGGCGGCTGGCGGCCGAGCGCTTACATTAAGGCCAAGCTCGGCGCCGACAAGGACGGCATCGTGCAGGTCTGGGATTCGTCGCACTGGGGAAGTTCCGGCGCGCCGAACCCCGGCGGCGTGAACCACTCGACGATTCCCTACGTCTTCGCTCCGCCCAACTATCGGCGCACGCAGACCAACATCAAGACTAACCATGCTCTCGCGCGAGCGTGGCGAGCGCCGAACCACCCGCAGGCCTGCGCGATCACGCAGGTCGCGCTCGACGATCTGGCGCGGAAGATGGGGGCCAACAGCCTCGACATCTTCATGAAGAACCTGGGGACCGACGACAAGCCGGGCGTCGCGGGCGCGAAGCCTTCGGTCTACAAGGCCGAGATGGAGGTGGCCGCGAAGCTGATGGACTGGAATGCCAAGTGGCACCCGCACGGCAAGGGCCCGGCCAAGGGCTCGGTGGTCGAGGGGCTGGGCATGGCGATCCACACCTGGGGCGGCGGGGCGAACAACTCGACCTGCACGGTCAAGGTGCATCCCGACGGCGGCGTCGAAACGTTCTGCGGCACGCAGGATCTGGGCGTCGGCACACGGACCGTGCTGGCGCTCGTGCTCGCCGAATGCTTTGGTTTGCCGTACGAGGCGATCAAGGTCAACATCGGCAGCTCGAAGTATCCGGTGAGCGGCCCCTCCGGCGGCAGCACAACGGTTGGCGGCGTTTCGGCCGCGCACCGCCGCGCCGGGCAGGACGCCTTCCAGAAGATTGCCGAGCTCGTCGGCAAGAAGCTGGAGGTCGACCCCAAAACGCTCCAAGCCGTTGGCGGCCGCGTCCAAGTGGCCGGCAATCCGGCGAAGAGTGTCTCTTGGAAGGAGGCCTGCTCGCTTCTCGGGATGCAGCCCTTGGAGGTCAAAGGGGAGAATCAAAGCGGCCAGCGCTCTGACCTGACGAGCAGCCAGGTCGGCGGCGTGCAGATGGCGCACGTCGCGGTCGACAAGGAGACCGGCGTCGTCACGATGAAGAAGTTCGTCGCCGTCCAGGATATGGGGCTCGTGGTCGCGCGGAAGCAGGCCGAGAGTCAGATCTACGGTGCGGTGATCATGGGCATCGCCTATTCGCTCTTCGAACGGCGAATCAGCGACCCGAAGACGGGGGCCTTCGTTAACGCCGAGCTGAAGGACTACAAGCTGGCCCGGCTGGGCGATGTCGGCGAAATCGTCGTCGAAATCTACGAGCCGGAAAGCGAACGGTCGCGCGGTGTCATTGGCCTCGGCGAGCCGCCGGTCATCGCGCCGGGCGCGGCGATCAGCAATGCCGTGTGCAACGCACTCGGCGTGCGTGTCCCGACGCTCCCCATGACGCCCGAACGCGTCCTGGCGGCGCTGGGCAAGGCCTAGCTTGTCGAAAGTTGATTGTCGAAGGAAGCACGAATTCCGAATGACAAGTGACAAATGACCTCCTCCAACTGACCCCTGACAACTGACCAAATACGATAGCCATGAAAAACTTCTCCTACGCATCGCCGCGAACGGAAAGCGAGGTTCTGGGCCTCCTTTCGTCGGTTCCTGGCGAGACGGAACTTTTGGCGGGCGGGACCGATCTGGTGGGCCTGCTTCGCTCGATGGTGATCACTCCCGAGCGGGTGGTGAACCTGCTCGATGTGCCGTCGCTCCGCGATCTTGAGCCGCTCGACGATGGCGTCGTCGCGGTGGGGGCGACGACGACGCTCGATGTCCTGCTGGTCCATCCGTACCTCGATCCGTATCCGTCAATCCGCCAGGCGATCGAGGGCATCGCCTCGATGCAGCTCCAGTGCCAGGGGACGCTCGGCGGCGAAGTGCTGCAGCGGCCGCAGTGCTGGTTCTTCCGCGATGGCCGCGGGCTCCTGGCGGCCGGCGGCAAGCTGCCGTCGGAGGGAGACAGCCGGCTGCATGCCATCCTGGGAAACCAAGGGGCAGCGAAGTTCGTCTCTGCCTCGCGGATCGCTCCCGCACTGATCGCGCTGGGGGCAAGTGCCCGCGTGATCGGTCCCGATTCCGAGGACGAAAAGTTCGTTCCGGTCGAGCAGTTGTTCCGCACTCCGCGGCACGAAGGAGAGCGGGAGAATACGCTCCTGCCAAACCAGCTTTTGACCCATATCCTGTTGCCGTCGGCCGACGGCGTGGCCAATGCCACGTACGAAGTGCGGCATGGGGCCGGGCCCGATCAGCCGCTCGCGGCTGCGGCGGCAGCCCTGCGGATCGTCGGCGGCTATGTCCAGGAGGCGCGAGTCGTTCTGGGACAGGTCGCCCCGACCCCGTGGATCAGCCCGGAAGCAGCTGCCGTGCTCGTGGGCCGGCCGGTCGACGAGCAACTGGCCGA
>JALORD010000500.1 GCA_025459145.1 Pirellulaceae bacterium
CCCATCCGCCATGAGCACTGCGGCCACCTTTCGCAAACTGGCGCTCGCGTTGGGCGGCGCGGTCGAGTCGGCTCACATGGGGCATCCCGACTTTCGCGCCGGAGGCCGGATTTTTGCTTCGCTCAGTCCCGATGAAGCGACGGGGACCGTCAAACTCACCCCCGAGCAACAACAGGCAATGCTCGCCGCCGAGCCCCGCTCCTTCCGTCCCGCCTCCGGGGCCTGGGGCCGCAGCGGCTGGACGATCGCCCTTCTCGCCGCCACTCCGCGGCCGGTGCTCGCCACGGTGCTGGAACTGGCCCACGAGAACGTGACATCGCAGCCGGCCCGTAAGTCGACCGGCCAGAAAAAGACGGCCGCGGGGAAGCCGCGGAAAGCTGCCAAGGCGGTTGGCAAGAAGACCCGCCCGATCAAGCTGACGAATAGCGCGCAGACTCGTCGGGCCACCGGCTCGCCCGCGGAGGGAAAACCGGGGCCGCAAGGGGGGTGACCGATAGCGAGAGGTGCAACCCATTTTCGAGCTCGTTGGCCCCGTTTGTGACCCGGTCCAATTCGGTGAGATTGTCCAAACTGGTGAGACGGTTCATGCTAGCGATATCTCCCCAGGCGGTGACGCGATGTATCCAATTACCCAAGCGATCTGGCAGGGGCGTTTCGCAGCACCGCTGCGACTCGCTGCCCTACGCGAAGCCGGCATTACGCACATCCTGAACGTTTGCGAAGCACCGGCCGTATTGACGGTAGCGGACGGACCTTTTGTAGAGGTCTGCTCGTTTCCGATCGAAGACCTGGTGCCTATTCCGATCGACGTCGCGCTTGATGCCCTGGAAACGCTGCACCGCATGGCTGCCCATCCCCACAGCCGGGTCTATGTGCACTGCATTGCCGGATGCAATCGTTCGCCGACCATTCTGTGGCTTTATTTGGTCGCCTGCGGAGTCGGGCGGGACGTAGCGGAGCGGGAAATCTCGCGGCGCAACATTGATGCTGTCCCCGTGCATCCTCGCCTGATCTACCCCCAGTTGGTCGAGCGCGCGATCGCGCACATGCATCCTCGCCTCCCCCATCCTCGCCCCGCGGCGCTCGAATTCGTGTGAGGCGCGGCGGCTTTGGAACCGCAGGATGCGCCTTTCGGGTGCGTGTCGAATCACACCGCCTGGTGGAGAAAACGGGCAAGCGACACATTCCTCTCGTCGAGCCACCGGATGCATTGTTCCGGGTTGGCTAGGACGCCGGCCGCGGCCAGTTCGAGAAAGGCGGGCGGTATCCAGGCGATCAAGTACTGTGCATAACTGATGTTGGCGTTGTCCGGTTCCATGACAAACGCGACCCAGGTGCCCGACGGAGGCGTGTTGTAGACGTCGAAAAAGCCTTGACTGGCGATTTCGGCCCCGCCGTCGCAGAGATCCGCGTCGGGAAAATACACCAGCAGGCGGCCGCCGGCCAACGACCTTGCGGGCTCCAGGCGGATCGGCCCTAGATCCTGTTGCCTGGCTCGGGCCACGCTCAAGACGCAGTCGCGGAAACTGCCCTCGAGAGGCCGCCCGCGGAATGCCGCGGTGCGCAAGCAGTCGCGCGGCGAACTCGGGACAATGCGCGGTTGGCACCAGGCGATCGTTTCTGTAACTCTTTGCCAGAACGGGGCCCGTGAAGCCGAGCAATCGGGATCGATGTGCGGGATTCCCTTCATAGCCCGTCTCCTACAAACTTGCTCCTGCCGCTCCAGAAGTCCTGGAGACTCCGCCACCACCGGGCGCTCTCGGGAAGCAGATAGCGGGCGAACAACTCCGGGTCAACGCCCTCGTTACTCCAGACGTTCTGAATTCCCTCCAGCAGACCAATCGTGGCCGACTCTCGAACAAAGGGGTCCCCTTCGACGTGCATTCGTTCGATCGCTTCCGCGACCGCTGGAAACGCCTCCGTCTGGTGCTGCTGGTGAAGCTGGAGCAAGTGACGCGCGAAACCGCTGAGCAGCACGGAGAGAATCTCCTCGCCGTTCTCTTGCTGGTGCTCGTCGACGACCGCCCGAAACGACGGGCAAGACTCCATGAGCAGCGGAATGATCTGGTCTTGAGTCATCACGAGTCTGGCTGCGGACATGCGGCGGAGGTCGATGTCCCCATTGTAAGCACCGCGACCGGCTCCCTCCCCCCTCAACTGCACCGCGCGATGGCTGGCCATGTATGATGTAATTTGAACCCCCGTCTTCCAACTCCGATTTCCTAACTTGTCCCACATCTCCACCCACTCGCTGATCCGTCTTTCCCACCGCGTTGGCACAGCCATGCGCTCGGGCGTCGATGCGCGGCGGGTGTGGGAACTAGAGACGCGGCATGCGACGGGCTCGCTCAAGGAACAGCTTGAGGCGATTCGCCAGCGCGTGGCCGGCGGCGACGCCGTGGCCGAGGCGATGCGATCGGCGAACGGCTATTTCCCGCCCATGTTCGTCCAGATGGTCGAAGTGGGGGAGGCGACCGGCAAGCTCGACGAAGTGCTGCTGCGACTGGCCGAGCACTACGAGCACCAGCAATCGCTGCGGCGAACGTTCTGGTTCGGCATCGCCTGGCCGCTGTTCGAACTCGTGCTCGCCGTCGTCGTGATTGGCCTCTTGATCCTGGTTCTGGGCCTCGTCGGATCCGAGGAGACCGTGTTCGGCATTCCCGTGGGACCGACCGGGTCGATCCTGTGGTTTGTCGGCTGCGGACTCGTGGCCGGCGGGATCGCGTTGGCCGTCGTGGCGATCGGCCGGGGGTGGCTCGGTCCTCAGCCGATGCTCCTCGCCATGCGCATCCCAGTGCTTGGTAAATCACTGGAGTCGCTGGCCCTCTCGCGGCTGACGTGGTCGCTGGCCCTGTCGCTCGATAGCGGGATGGACGCGCGGCGGGCCGCAGAGCTGTCGATTAAAGCGGCGCAGAACCCGTACTACGAAGCGTCGCTGCCGCAGGTGACCGGCGCGATACAGAAGAACTTTCAGTTTCACGAAAGCTTCGCGAGCGCGGGCATTTTTCCCGGCGACTTCGTCGATCAGCTCGAAGCAGCGGAACTGGCCGGCGCGACCACCGAGTCGCTGTTGCGGCTGGCCAAGGAATACGAAGAGCGGGCCCGCACCGCGATGAAGGTGCTCACGGCGATCGCCACGGTGCTGGTGATGTTCGTGGTGTTTGGCGTCATGATCTTCGCGATCTTCTGGCTGTTCTTCAATCTCTACATGAAGCCGATCAACGAAGCGCTCCAGTGGCAGCAATCGGGCCAGCCGTAATAGAAGAGCCTGCGAAGCCCACCAAACTAAGCGCGGCGATCGACAATTAGCGGCTTGTTACAAACTTGCCGCGAACACTTCCCCAGCGGCTGGCGTAAAGTCCGCGGCACTGCCACCGCCGTCAGGGGGATTTGACCATGCCGGATGCCACTGGGCCCAAGGTCCGCACCGAGGTTCCGCCCGCACGACGCTGGGGGCGATTTTCGCTCCGAACGCTGCTTATCATTGGACCGCTGCTAGCCCTCGCGGGCGGTCTGGGCTTTCGCTGGTACTATCCGAGATATCTCGAGTCCCAGGCGATTGAAGCAATCAGTTTGCACGGCGGCACGGTCGTGCGGCAGGACGGCACGGGCGAAGTCACCGGCGTCGAGTTGGCCGGCAAGGGAATCGACGACGACAAGCTCCGCGAGCTCGTGCCGCACTTCAAAAATCTGCCCCAGCTTCGCGAACTGGTCCTCGCCAGCAACACGATCGGCGACGAAGGGCTGCTCCTCTTGGCGGATCTGCCCGGACTGCGGACGGTGCATTTGGCCGATACGAAGGTGACCGATGCCGGCGTGGCGCAGCTGCAGGCCGCGCGGCCGAAACTCACGATCGACCGCACGCAGCCGCATATCAAGGCAATGTTGATCGCCCGGCGGCCGATCTACGAGCACGCACTCTTACATCTGGCCATGGCGCCGGGCGGAACCGAGATTCTGGCCGG
>JALORD010000501.1 GCA_025459145.1 Pirellulaceae bacterium
CAAATGGGGATCACACCCAGCGAGCAGCCGGGCAGAAGCATGCCCAGTGCCCAGGATTGGACCAGACTCTTCCAGCCGCTGCCGCCGAAGATCCGGCGGGTGTTCTCCTGGCCAAACAGGCGGCGCAAGACGCCCGCAACGATCAGACTCACGAGGATCGTGGGGGCAGCCAGCAGCAGCGCCTGGATGAGCCGCAATCCGCCTCCATAGATCGCCAGTTCGATCATGGCTCGTCTCCTGGGTCGGAGCTGGCAACATCAGCAGCCGGCGGAGCAGGGCGCAACGACTCGTGGTCGGCGACCTCGCGCAGCTGCGACCGGGCGGCGGCCCACGGTTCGGCCAGCGGGGTCAGATCGACCTGCTCGCCCCGTTCCGATCGCCGCAATTGTTCCGCCAGATGCGGTGACAGTCGGCCTGAAATGCTGTCCACCACGTTCCACTCAGCCTCAGGCAGGTCGCTGTCGCCGGCAGTCTCGGGCAGCCAACGGACGATGTCGAGCACTTCTCGGAGCAGGGTGATCTCGGCCTGGGAGGGGATATGGCCGCTCGCCGGAAGTGCGGAAAAACGAATCTCAAGCGCAATCACCGCCTCGGGCAATGATCCGGGCTTGTGCTTGGGCTTGTGATGCTCCAGGTGGTCGTGCTCCGCGTGAGTCGATCGATTGCAGCCGCTACAAGCGGCCAGAACGGCGGGCATCGCCAGCAGAATCAGGGAAAGGGATCGCCCGTTCATGACTTCCTCCGTTCGGATTTAACGCCGAGCACGGGGACCGCGACGGATTCGATGATCTGCCGCACGAGCGGCTCGGCCGCATCGAACTCGCCCCCGAGACGCACTTCGAGCACCGGCAGCGCGACATCCTGGATGTCGTCGGGGGTGACGAAGTCCCTTCCCGCCAGGTGTGCGCGAGCTTGGGCGACGCGCTGCCACGTCAAGACGCCGCGCGGCGAGAGTCCCAGCGTTACCTGCGGATGGCAGCGGGTCGCTTGGGCGAGATCAACGAGGTACTCAGCGACGATCGGGCTCACCGCGACGCCGGCAACATGCTCTTGCAGGTGCCGCAATTGAGTGGGAGTAACGACCGGCAAAGGCGCCTCCCGCCGCTTGCGCTCGCCGCCGACCTGCGCCGCCAGCATTGCCAATTCGCTCGCCCGGTCGGGATAGCCAATGCGGAGCTTCATCGCGAACCGATCGAGCTGCGCCTCGGGGAGCGGGTAGGCCCCATGGCTCTCGACGGGATTCTGCGTCGCGATGACGAAGAATGTGTCTGAGAGCTGCCGGCTGTTGCCGTCGATCGAGACTTGCCGCTCCGCCATCGCTTCGAAGAGGGCGCTTTGGGTACGCGGCGTCGCGCGGTTGATCTCGTCGGCCAAGAGCACATCCGAGAATACCGGGCCCGCCTGAAACTCGAACTCCCGGGACTGCTGATTGAAGATCGAAAACCCCGTGACGTCGGTCGGCAAGAGGTCAGGCGTGCACTGCACGCGGGCGAAACGGCCGCCGACGGCGTGAGCCAGCGCCTTGGCCAGGGTCGTCTTGCCCAGTCCGGGGAGATCGTCGAACAGCAGGTGCCCCCGGGCCAAAAGGCAGGCCAGCACGAGCTCTACCACCTGTTCCTTGCCGAACAGTGCCGCATTCAGCGCGGCTCGCAATGCGTCGATTGCCGGCTGATGCTCGCACCGGTCGGGGACCGTGCGGAGGGAGGGATGTTCAAGCGTAGCGCCGGTCATGAGCGGTTGAGTGCGAGGTGCGGGACGAGAATGGTGGGCTGCGGCCGAGGGGACGCGACACGCGACAGGGCGCGAGAGGTGACCTGAGTCGCCACGGTGCGGCAAGCGGCCGCGAGCACCGGATCGTTAAGCTCGACGGACGGGTATCCAGGAGGGGCGTAGAGGCAACGCGTTGCCGCGGCGAGCAGCGTGGAGACGGCGCGGTCCGACTCCGCGGGAAGCTCGCGGCTGAGGGGCAAGTACCAATCGCCGAGCGTCACGTGCGGCGGACGAGCGAGGCCGGCCAGTTTGGCCCGCCGTTCGAGCAGCCACACCGTCGCCAGCACGCGCATGCGCCCCTCGCGAAGCTGGCCAGCGAGCCAAATCAGGGTGCAGGCTCCGTCGGACAAGTCGCGGCGAAAGACCATGGCGGCGAGCGCCAGCAGTATCGCCGTGCACCAGAACGAGGGATGCGTCCGAACGTTGTTCCAAAGGATCCCGACACAGATCGCAATCGTTTCGCCCCACGTGCGGCGCGGCGGCAGCACTTCGTAGCCCGGCGTCGGTTCGAGCGTGATCCAGGTGTGACCATCGAGGCAGACTTCGGCCCAGAAGTGGACATCGTCCGCCAGCACGGGGGTTTGGCGTGCCAGCCGCTGGTAGCGCTCGGGGCGCACGTAAAACCCGGTCGCGACGCGCGCCGGATAGCCGAGTTCGCGCAGCAGCACAACGGCGCTCGTCGCGAACAGGTAGTCAGGGCCGCGACGCGAATCGAGCAGAAAGTGAGCCGCGGCATCTTCGGCGTTAACAGGAACCCGGGCGGCTGGATCGAGTTGCCAGGCACCGCTGCGCAGCCGGGAAACAATCGCAGCTGCTTGCGGGTAGCCGGCCGGGACGCCCGCCGTCCAATTGCGAGCAATGTTCGCGATCGCCGTCGACGGCCGAGTGGTAGGAAGCTGCATGTACGCCCGACGTTCTATCGGTGGGGCGGCGCCGACGGGGAGTTTCTGCACGTCGAGCGACCGCGAGCGGACGTGAATCACCTGCAGCGACGGAATCTGCTTGCGCACGGGCAACTGCAGCACGTCGTCTGCCGTCCAGCCGTAGAAATCGAGCTGGTCAACCTTGTCGATGTGAACGCCGATCGCATGCGCGGGCGTAGGAATCCGATTACCTGCCAATCGCATGATCTTCAGCATGTGCGATTCGGGCTCGCACAGCGCGGGCGATTCCGTAGTCCGGTCGATGGTGAGCCAAGGACGTGAACGGATGTCGTCGATTCTTAAAGCAGACTGGGTTCGTGTTTCCTTCTCGCCCGCCCTGTGCGACCAAATCCGGCCATCGAAGTGGTCATAAGTTTCCAGACGCAGATGGAGCGGGACACGGCCGGCGGCAAAAAACAAGGCACCGCTGTCCCGATCGGGCAAGCGAGTGGGCCGCTGAGAGCTCTGGCGGCGAACGGTCGAAAACTCTCGGCCCGCCAGCCGGCTGGTGGCTGTTTGCTGTTCCTGGGGCGATTCGGGCGGACCGGCCAGGCCGATGGCCCGCTCGGTCTTTTGCTGTTGGAGCGGTTCGCCATACATGTCGTTAAACATGTCGTAGAGGCTCGGCATCTCGGAGTCGAGAAACAGTTCGCTCTCGATGGCTCCAAAGCTGGCTGCCTGATCCTTTGCGGCGACGAGCTGGTCGCCGTCTCCCACGCCGCGGGCCGCGAAGGAATCGGACTCGCCCGTCCCGCCGCTCCCCCAGAACCATCCGCCGAGAGCGACCGTCGTCGAGGCCCCGCCCAGCGACAGCACCGCCAGGCCTACGATCGTCAGGACCGCTGTCGTGCTTCCCAGGCCAATTCCTAGCGGAACGCTGCGCCGCGACTGGGCGGGGAAGCGATCGGCCATGCTTTCCCAATGCGTCCCCATCAGCCACCAGATCCCGACGATCCCGTATGCCAACAAGACTACGTAGCCGGGCCAATGAAACGTGAAGGCGAGCGCCGCTAGCGCAATGAAAATACTCAGTACGCTGGCAAGTCGGTCGGCCCCCGGCCAGACGGGAGCGGCTGCCAACACGAGCATCACGTTGCGCAGGGCGACGATCTGTACGATTTCGGGCGATTCGCCGTTTCCCAGAATCCTGCGCACCAGCAGTTCGGCGACCAAGGGAGCCGCGGCCAACACGGCGAGCAGCACCGCCGACGAAAGTCTCGCCCAGGTAAGGTCGGCTTGCCGCTGGATCCACCAACCCGCGG
>JALORD010000502.1 GCA_025459145.1 Pirellulaceae bacterium
ACGCGCCGGAGATCGAGCGGCTGAAGTCGGCCGGTGGTTTTCTTACGGCCGACGTAATCAATGTCTCGCCCGCGACGCCCGGCCTCGATGGGATGCTTGCCAAGTTCAGCAAAGAGCACACCCACAGCGAGGACGAGGTTCGGTTCACGGTGAAGGGCTCAGGCGTATTTCACATCCATCCCGAGAATGGCCCCGTCTTTGCCATCCAGGTCGAATCGGGCGACCTGATTAACGTCCCCGCCGGCACGAAGCACTGGTTCGATCTGTGCAGCGACAAGACCATCCGCTGCATCCGGTTGTTTCAGGACATGTCGGGCTGGACGCCGCACTACGTGGAAGGTGCCGCTGGACGCCGCACTACGTGGAAGGTGCCGTCCATGAACGTTACACGCCGCTGTGCCTCGGGCCCAGCTATGTGTCCGCCGCGGAAGGTGCGGTGGCGAACTCGGTAGTGCGGGTATAGGGGACGCGATAGGCAAACTGCACATGTCGTCTTCCCCTCGCGGCATCCTGCTCGATATCGAAGGCACCACGTCGAGCATTCGATTCGTTTACGACGTGATGTTTCCCTACGTGCGGAAACATCTCACGTTCGAGGTGCTGACGAACTGGGAGGAGCCCGCGTATCAACAGGCGTTCGAAGCGATTGCCCGCGACGCAGGACACGCGTCGCTCGATGCCTGGCTCGCTTCGCAGGGGTTTTCGGTCGAGCAGCCCCTGCGCGGCGCAAATGTCATCTGCCAGGAAGTGCTGCGGCAGATGGATGCCGACCTGAAGGCGACCGGCCTCAAGGAACTCCAGGGACTCATCTGGCAAAGCGGCTTTGAAAGCGGGGCGATGCGGTCCCACGTTTACGACGACGTGCCGCCGGCCCTGGCGCGGTGGAACGAGGCCGGCATCGACGTGCGGATCTATTCGTCGGGGAGCATTCAAGCTCAGCGGCTCTTTTTCGGCCATACGATCGCCGGCGACTTGCTCGGCTATTTTCGGGGGCACTACGACACGACCACCGGTCCCAAGCGCGAGGCGGAGAGCTATCGCCAGATTGCCGCCGCGTACGCGCTGCCGGCCGGCGAAATCCTGTTTGTGAGCGACGTGGTGGCCGAGCTCGATGCGGCCCGGGCCGCGGGAATGCAGACCTTGCTCGCCGTCCGCCCCGGCAATCAGACCGGGCAGGCCTGCGTCGGTCCGCCCCATGCCGAGGTACTGACCTTTGAGGATGTCGCGTCCGGCCGCGATTAGGCGGCATCGATTGCTAGCAGCGGACAAGCCTTGACCGCGGGAGGTACGCTTCTACGATTCGTGGAGAGCCGCCCCGGCGGATCCTTCGAGTCGCCAGCGCAGGTACGTCGTGCTGGCAAACTCGAACGGACTGCATTATCTTTCGCGGCTGCTCACCGCTCCACGAGGGAGCCTTCTTGGCGCACGGTCGCGCGATTCCGGGTCGGCAGTTGCTGAGGACGATCGGTCCCCAGTCGCTTGTCGCCCGGCAACCGGCTTTGTTTCAGGAGTCTTCTCGAGATGGATCGCTTACTTGCTGCGCTGGGAGTTTCACTTGCCCTAGGTTCTGCTGCCCTGGCCGGCCCGCCGCCGCGGGTCCACTTCGACCTGCCGCTCACGATTGCGTGCCCCGAGGTCTCGTCGCCGGAGTTTGCCGCCGCCCATCCGGGCGAAAAGCTGGTTGAGGTCCGCTTCGAGGTCTCGACGCTGCTCTTGGCCGGCGACGAGCGCGATCTGACTCGGCTCTTGCTGAAGATCGAGAGTCCGCAGCGGACGGTGACGGTCGTCGATTATCTGCCCAAAACGCGGCACGAAAGCCGGCATGCCGGGCCGATCGGAATCACCAAGACTGACGAGACGAACGCGTCGTTGGGGATCAACATCGCCGGCAAGTACGAACTGTTCACGACCGCGGGTGCCAATGCCAGCATTGGTCAGAAATCGATCTCCTGCGTGAAATACGATCTGTTGCCGCCGGTCGAGACGATCGCGGCCAGCGGGACGTTGCTCCGCGGAGCGGGGGCGTTTTTTAAGCTCGAGGCGACGCCGCAGCAACGGCTCGAGGGAGCCCGCGAGTACGGCCTTGTCCTGCGCGTGCCGCGCGACTGGCAGGCAGACTACCTCCGGGTGCGCTGCGAGGCGGAGGGAATGGTCCGCGGGTTCGTCGGTTCGCTCGATCAGGAAGTCTCGGCTGGCCGCCGTGATTTTGTCGTGGCGCTGTATGCCGCGGGGAACGAGGCGGCTCGCGCGACGGCCGAGCGGTTTGCCCAGAGGGCAGCCCAGCCGAGAACGGGTTCCAGCGGGGCGGCGATGCCTTCTTCCCGGCCAGAGGCAACGAAAACATCAACGAGCGCGGCGATTCCTTGGCTGAAACTGCCGCGTCCGAGTGTCACCGCGCTTCCTCCACTGGCCGAGAAGCTGTGGTAGAGGAAGCGCGAAGGAGATGCCTCCGGCAAGTCGCCGCTAAGCCAGGACCTTCTGCCGGAGTTCGGTCAGCAGTTTGATTGCCCGGCCGATTTCGGCCTTTTGCCGCTCGGGTTCCTGCGGGATCTCGCGTTCGATCGTGAGCGGTCCGTCGTAGCCGATTTCCCGGAGCGTGCGGAGGTACTTCTCCATGCCGACGTCGCCGTCGCCGAGCGGTACCTCTTGGCCCCAGGTCTTGCCCGGTTCGGGCGACCACTTGCCGTCCTTGCAGTGGATGCTGCGGACGTAGCGACCCACCTTCTTCAGAGCGGCGATCGGTTCGCCGGTCCCGTACAGGATCATGTTGGCCGGATCGAAATTGATGAACAGGTTCGGCCGGGCCACGTCCTGGATGAAGGCCAAGAGGTCATCGGCCGTCTCCTGTCCCGTTTCCAGGTGCAGCGATTGTCCCTGGGCTGCGCAGTGGTCGCACACGTCGCGGGCCACGGCAATGACTTCCTGATAGAGCGGCAGCGAGCGGTCGTGTGGGACAAAGCCGATGTGCAGGCCGACCACCTTGCAGCCGAGCAGATTCGCGAAGTCGGCGATCTCCTTCAGCTCCTTCGTGCGAGCGGCGCGGGTCTCCGGCGGCACGAGCCCCACGGTGCGCGAGACGGTCGGAATGTCGGCGTAGCTTTCGCCGTCGAAGCCGCCGAAGACGCACGTGAGCTGGATGCCGTAGTCGGCGATTTTCTTCAGAAACCCGTCGGCATTGGCCTGCGTGCGGCTGCTGGCGTGCGGGGCATGGAGTTGAATTGTCGGCACTCCCAGATCGCGGGCCACTTCCAGCTTCACTCCCAGCCCCGCGTCTATGCTGGCAAAGACTCCAATTGGCCACTTTTCCATGAATCCAGGCTCCAAAAATCACAGTGAAATGAATGCTCAGCTCGGGCCCATTTTGCTTGCTTGGGGGCAGCGGAATGGCCGACAATTCGCGAAAGGCATTAGCGACACCAATAGACCCGATTCGCGATGGACGAGCAACCGAACCCGTATGAACCGCCGCAGGTTCCGGCAACTTCCGCTTTCGCGCGGGCGAAGTCGGATGGTTGGAAGTTCGCCATCCTCCTTGTAGTCACGCTGGCGGGATTTGTCTCCTTGGTTCCGTGGCTGGCGGCTATTCTGCTCGTCTTGAGTACGCCTGTCTATGTCCGGTTGTGGACAGAACGCCGCCAGGACGATGGAATCACTGGTGGGCTATTCACGCAGGCGATAACCGCCGTTGCGACCGCTGGGTTGACGTTGGGGATAATCGCAGCCGCATTCGGGGCGCTACTCGGAACATGCAGCATCACGTTGTGTGCGATTGCAGTCCCGTCGCTTTCAGCCCAGGGCTTAGAAAAAGAGTCGATCCCGTGGCTCGAAGTGGGATTCATTACTGGGCTGATCGCCGGGCTTTTCGCGTGCGTACTCGTTGGAATTTGGCTGGACGGTCGTCTACGCCCTGCCATTCCGTCCGATCACCCGCAAGGAACCGACGCCGAAACGTAAGTTCCTGAACGCGGGACGATTCAGCACAAATTACGCCAAATCCGCCCCCAGCCGCTCGGCCGTCGCCTTGACGTCGCTACCGTCGGGCGTGGCGTCGTCGTGGATGTCGTACCACGATTCTTCGAACTTGATGTAGCCACCCTTGCCGCTGTTGGCATTGGCCATCGCCACATTGCAGGTGAGGGCGATTACCGCGTCGCCGAGTGCCACTTCCGGTTTGCACCGCGGCTGGTTCTCGGGAGCTGGATTGCGAATGCACCAGGCCCAGTGCT
>JALORD010000002.1 GCA_025459145.1 Pirellulaceae bacterium
CCCAGCCGGACGGTGACGGAGATCGCTGCCGCGGCCCGTCGAATTAAACGCCGGCAGGGAGCGCTCGGGCTCATCGTGATCGACTACCTGCAGCTCATCGAGCCCGACAACGCCAAAGACCCGCGGCAGGAACAAGTCGCCAAAATCGCCCGCCGGCTGAAGGGGCTCGCCCGCGAAGCGCAGGTTCCGGTGATGTGCCTGGCGCAGCTCAATCGGCAGACCGAAGCCGGCAAGGACAATATCCCGCGGCTGTCGCACCTCCGCGAATCGGGAGCCATCGAGCAGGATGCCGACGTCGTGATGTTCGTCCACCGCGAGGAGTACTATCACCGCGGCGACGAGCGCGATCAGTACGCCGGCCAGGCGCAGATCATCATTGCCAAGCAGCGTAACGGGCCGGTCGGCGAAATTAAACTCGAATGGCTCCGCGACTTTACGCGGTTTCAGGATCCGGTGCCCGATCGGCTCAAGGAGTTCGACCAGTTCAACGACCACAGCCCGCCGGCTGGGTTCTAGACCGACGCCATGCCAGAGCCGCCCAATTCGAATCCCCCGTCGCCAGACTCGGAGGTGCGTGAAACGGAGCCTCCCGCGCGGCCGATCTGTCCGATCTGCGGCGGACCGCTGATCGAGATTCGAGCCAAGTTGCAGTGCGAGCGGTGCCACACGATCCTGGAAACGTGCTGCGAAGGGGGCCGGCAGTGAGCCAGCGTTCGCCCGGACGCGAGCCGGTTCAGGGGTTGCCCTCCCGTTGTGCATCTGCCGGAACGACGGTTCTACAAGTAGCGGATCGGGCTCCCTGTCCGATTTTCCGGCTCTAAGTACAATCGGTGCAACGAGTTCCAGGGACCAGACCGGACGGCAATTCCCCGCCAGTCGGGACTGCGAGAACCTGAAGGCATATTAACCATGCGGATCGGTGCAGTTTCTTACTTGAACACGAAGCCCCTCGTTTATGGGCTGGCGGAGCTTGCGCCGCAGCACGAGCTTGTGTTCGACCTGCCCAGCCGGCTGGCCGACCGACTCGCTGCCGGCCAGCTCGATGTCGCCTTGATTCCTTCGGCGGAATACTTTCAGAATCCCGATTACACGATCGTTTCGGATGCCTGCATCGGCTGCCGGGGGCCTGTGCGGAGTGTGAAGCTCCTGAGCCGCGTACCTCCGGCGCAAATACGCACGCTGGCGCTGGACGAGGGCTCGCGGACGAGTGCCGCGCTCGTGCAGATTCTGCTCCGCGAGCGGTTTGGCCTGTCGCCCCACTTGCTGCCGTTTCCGATCGATGCGGCGCCCGAGTCAATCGCGGCCGATGCCCTGCTCATGATCGGCGACCGGGCGATGCATCCGCCTGCCGGCGAGTATGTCGCCGAGTGGGATCTGGGGGATGTCTGGTGCCGGTGGGCCGAACTGCCGTTTGTGTTTGCGATGTGGGTGGCAAGGCAGGAGACAGGGGACCGGGAACGCGGGACCGCGGGGGAACTGACCGATTTGCCCGAGATCCTGAGCCAGGCGCGCGATCGGGGGGTGGCGCATGTCGAAGAAATCGCTCGGCAAGAGCATGCCCGATATGGACTCACCGATGACGACTGCCTGACGTATCTCCGCGATCATTTGCACTTCACGCTCGGCCCGCGGGAGCGCGCGGGACTGGCGATGTTTCGGGAGTACTGCGGCCGCTACTCGCTGATTTCAACCTTAGCCCGGACCAATCCTGGTCCTCAAGTCTTGCAACATTCTGACGCACTTGCCCAATCCGGGAGCAAATTTGCTCCCGGCTAATGAACCGATGATCGACAAGATTCTCGATAAAGCCGTCGCGGGCGAGCGCCTCTCGCCCGAAGAGGGTCTCGCGCTACTAAAGTCGCACGATTTGGCCGCGATTGGCCGGGCTGCCGATGCCGTCACGCGGCGGCTGCATCCGGAACCAATTCGCACGTATAACATCGACCGGAACATCAACTACACGAATGTCTGCACGGCGGTGTGCGACTTCTGCGCGTTCTACCGGAATCCCAAAAGCGACGAGGGTTACGTCCTGCCGCGCGATGTGCTCCTGCAGAAAGTGAAAGAGACTGTCGACCTCGGCGGTGATCAGATCTTGATGCAGGGGGGCCTGCATCCCGACTACAAGCTCGAGTGGTACGAAGAGCTGCTCGCCGACATAAAGGCGCACTTCCCACAGGTCAACCTGCATGCCTTCAGCCCGCCAGAACTGCACGCGTTCACGAAGATCAACAAGCTGCCGATTCGCACGGTGCTCGAGCGGCTGAAGGCGGCCGGCCTGGGAAGCATTCCTGGCGGCGGCGCGGAGATTCTCGTCGACCGCGTCCGCAAGGAAATCACCCGCGGCAAAGTGCTTACTGACGACTGGCTCAACGTGATGCGGGTCTGGCACGAACTCGGCGGCGTAAGCAGCGTCACGATGATGTTCGGGCACGTGGAGACGTTGGCCGAGCGGATCGAGCATCTGGAGCGCGTTCGCCAATTGCAGGACGAGACCGGCGGCTTCACGGCCTTCATCTGCTGGACCTTTCAGCCCGAACACACCGACATGGCGCATGTGCCGCCGGCCGGCTCATTCGACTACCTGAAGACCCAGGCCGTCAGCCGGCTGTATCTCGATAACATTCCGAACATCCAGTCGAGCTGGGTCACGCAAGGACTCAAAATCGGTCAGCTCGCGCTGCTCTATGGTGCGAACGACATGGGGAGCCTGATGATCGAAGAGAACGTGGTCGCGGAAGCCGGCACCGTGCACTTCCTCACACTCGACCAGATGCGCGGCGCAATCGAAGAGCTGGGCCTCACGCCGCGGCAGCGCAATGTGCGTTATGAACTGGTCGACCTGGCGGACGAGGAGCGGGCAATCGCCGCCAATCGCCGGCCGCAGTCGCTGCCGCTCGTACAGCTCGCCAGCTAGCGAACACGATGGCAGGAGGACCGCGATGCCTCACGGCAGCGTCAGCACGATCATTCCTGCGCCGGCCTCCGCCGTGTTCGCCCTCTTGCACGATTATGAGCGCCGGCTCGAGTGGGATACGCTCCTCTCCGCGGCCTACCTCACCAACGGACACGCAGCGGCAGGACTCGGCGCGACAAGCGTCTGCGTGGGGCGCGGAATGCTCGGCCGGATCGCCATGTCGACCGTCTACGTCGCGTTCGATCCGCCACGCTTGGCGGCAGTCAAGCTGATCGGCAATCCTCCCTGGTTCGCGAGTTGGGCGGCATCCATTCGGCATGAAGACCTCGACACAGCGCCGTCGGCCGACTCGCCCCGCTCCCGCATCACGTATACCTGGACCTTTGCCGCGCGGCCCCGTGCGCTGGCCCCGTTAGCCGAACCCGTAATGCAGTGGATTTTCGAGCGCGAAACCCGACTTCGACTGGCGGCGCTCGCCCGGCAATTCGTAGCGGGCGGTGCCAACCAACTCGCGGCACCACGTGCAAAATGCTAGCGGTCGCCCGCGCCAGTTTTCCGCCAAACTGCGCAGGTTGACCCGATGCCCCGCTAGCGTTCTTTGCTAACGGCAGATTGAACTCCCCAAATTGCACAATAAGGGAGGACTGCGGCGGAGACTTCCACAACTTTCTTGTTCGGACACTCGCCGAGCCGATAACAGTTCTTTACAATGCGGCCCAACCGCTCCCCCGGTCTCATCGAGCTTTCCTTAGCATCTGGTGGAGAAGGAACTGGCATGACGACGACAGATTCTGTCCTGATTTCCGATCCCGGCCCCCTGCTCGTCGGCGAGATGTCGGCTCAGTCGCTCTACGACAAGTGCTGGACCCTCGCTCGCAATCTGTATTGGACTTGGCATCCCGAGATCATCAGCCTGTTTCGCGATCTCGACCCGATCCGCTGGCGGCAGCTCGACCACAATCCGATCGCCCTGCTCCGCGAATTTACGCCCGAGCGTCTGGCGTCGCGCGCAGCCGAAATGGTGCTGTACAGTCGAATCAACTATGCCCATCGCCGACTCAAAGAGTACATGGCGAACAAGCAGACCTGGGCGTCGTGGAATGCCGGCGTGCTGGGGAGCAAGCCGATCGCGTATTTCTCGGCCGAATTCGGCATGCACGAGTCGATTCCGATTTACTCCGGCGGGCTCGGAGTGCTGTCAGGCGACCACATCAAAAGCGCCAGCGGCCTGGGAATTAACCTCCTGGCGGTTGGCCTCTTCTACGACCAGGGCTATTTCAAGCAGCAGCTCGACGACAAGGGATTCCAGCGGGAAGAATATCTCGACACGAAGGTCGAAAATGTCCCGATGGAGCCTGCTCTTTCGCCCGATGGTAAGCCGATCACGATCAAAGTCGACACACGAACTGGCGCGCTGTTCGCCAAGTTGTGGGTCATGCAGGTTGGCCGCGTGAAACTGTATCTGCTCGACTGCGACGTCGAGGGGAACAGTGCCGAAGACCGCAAGCTGACAAGCCGGCTCTATGGCGGCGACGAGCGGACCCGCATTCGCCAGGAACTTGTCCTGGGCGTGGGGGGTGTCAAGGCGCTGCGGGCGCTGGGCGTCACACCTGGCGTCTATCACCTCAACGAAGGGCATAGCGCCTTCGGCCCGCTGGAAGTGGTCCGCGAGCGGATGCACGACGACGGCATGAAGTTCGACGACGCGCTCCGCGAAGTCGCCCGCCAGACCGTTTTTACAACGCACACACCCGTTCCCGCGGGGCACGACCGTTTTGGGGGCGGCTTGGTCGAGGAGCATCTGGGCCCCTTGCGCGATCAGCTCGGCATCAGCTACGAGCAGCTCATGGGCCTGGGCCGGGTCGAGCCGCAAAACGAAGCAGAGCCCTTCTGCATGACGGTCGTCGGGCTCAAAATGTCCCGGCGAGCCAATGCGGTGAGCCAACTGCACGGACACATCTCGCGGCGGATGTGGGCCTCGCTCTGGCCCTGGCGGGTCGAAGAAGAGATTCCGATCGGCCACATCACCAACGGCGTACATATTCCCACTTGGCTCGCCCAGCAGATGCTGCAGCTCTACGACCGGCACTTCCCCGCCGGCTGGATCTTCCGCATGGGCGAGCCCGAAGTCTGGCAGAATATTCACAACGTCGATCCGGGCGAACTGTGGGAAACCCACAATGCCCTCAAGAATCTGCTTTTGGCGTTCGTCCGCCGCCGCGTCAGCCGGCAGTGCCGCCGCCGGGGCGAGAGCGACGAAACGGTAGAGTCAGCGCGGAACGTGCTCGATCCGAATATCCTGACGATCGGCTTCGGCCGCCGCTTTGCCACTTACAAACGGGCCACGATGATCCTGGGCGACCTCGACCGGTTGGACGAGATCGTGAATAACAAAGAGCGACCCGTTCAGTTTGTCTTCGCCGGCAAGGCCCATCCCAAAGACGAACCGGGCAAAAAGTTCATCCAGACGATTGCCAACCTGCGGCACGATCCGCGGTTCGCGCACCGCGTGGTCTACGTCGAAGATTACGACATGAACGTCTGCCGCCACATGATCCAGGGTGTTGACGTGTGGCTCAACAACCCGCGGCGGCCGCTGGAAGCCTCGGGGACGAGCGGCCAAAAAACCGTGCTCAACGGCGGCCTCAACCTGTCGATTCTCGATGGCTGGTGGGCCGAAGCGTACGACGGAGCCAACGGCTTTGCAATCGGTCACGGGACGAGCCACGTCGATGACGCAATCACTGACCGCCGCGATGCAGAGTTTCTGTATCGCGTGCTCGAGGATGAGGTCGTGCCGATGTACTACGATCGGGATGTCGATGGCCTGCCGCGGCACTGGATCAAGCGGATGATGAACAGCATCAGCTCGCTCGCCTGGCGATTTAGCGCTCACCGCATGGTGATGGACTACACGCGGCACTGCTACGTTCCCGCGGCGGGGGGCCTGAGCAGCGACATGGCGATTCACTAGCGTTGCGATTCACAAGCACTGCAAGTTTCGAGCCCACGGTAGTCCGTGGGCTTTTTTGTTAGGCTGCTTCGGAAGAGCTTCGGATCACGTTGAGGCTTGCTATGTTCTCGCTGGCTGGAAGTCCACGGTATTCCGTGTCCGACAGTAGTGGCAAGCTGTGCCGCCTGGGGAAGAGCTTCCTTCCAGGCAGGGTCTAGCGGTAGTGCCTGAGAAGCTCATTACTCGGGAACAGCCGGTCGATCCTGTTTATCAGGGTTGTGACTGACGTACCGGCACGCTGCCGACCTGCGTCCGCGGCCCCATTCGATCGCGGGAGTCCGGCCAAGATGAACACCTTACTGCTAACTGTCCTTGCTCTCCATGGAGCAGGCGGGGACTACGCTCCGACCGGTCCCTACTCGGAGTCATGCGAGACCTGTGCCGACGCCCAGGGGCATGGCCGCGGGAATCGTGCTGGCGATTGCTTCTTTGGCCCGATGCCCCAAAGTTGCTACGAACCAGCCTATGGCTGTTACGCTAGCACGCGGTTCATGAACCGATACCCGGCCTTCCATGGTTACTATTACCGCCACGCCTACAACTACCGCCACTATTTCGACTATCCGTGGCATGCCGCGCTGCACGAGCCGACCAGTCACTTTTCGTACAACGTTCCTGGGGCACCCGCCGGCGAAACGCTGTCGCCGCCGCGTCCCGCCCCTGACATGGCCGCGGCAAGTGTCCACAGCAACGTGCGGGCGGCCGCTTTAGAAACGCCCATCGGCAGCCCCACGCCAGCCAAACCGGTTTTCGCACAGCCCCGCATGCTGCGGAGATAGCCGGGCGAACACACCAGTCAATGACCGAAATCCATCCGTGTGAAACCGGGCGTCAGTGCAAGCTGACGCCCGGTTTTTTTCATTTCTTGGAGACTGTGCCGAACAGCGCGTCACACCGATTCGATGTACATGCCCCGCTTCCGGCGCTCGTCGCGGCGGGCATTGTCGATCAGGTTCGCCACGTTCCGCACGTCGTCGATTCCTCGCAGGTGCAACTGCGGGTGTGACGTATCGCTCGACAAGAGGCGGATTGTGCCGACACCGAACATCCGCTCAATGAAGCCCTGCTCGATCATCACGTCGTCGATATCGATCGTTTCGATTCGGTTGATAACCCGCCGCAAAATGCCGGTCTGATGCACGAAGCGGTGCGACGTGAGCGTGTAGGCGATGCTGTAGCGTTCGATCAGGTAGTAGACGCCAAACGTGAGCCATAGAATCCCCGCAATGGCCCAGGCGGCGATCCACAAGTAAGCGACGGGAAGCAGCACCACAGTGAGCACCAGGGCCACCAGCGTCACGAACCCCGCCAGCAGCCAACTGCCGTACATAGCCTTGGGCGAATAGCTTCCCTCCCACAGCGGTACCTCGGCATCATTGCCGCCATTCGGGCGGTCGGCGCGCAACTTATCGATCGCGTTGGGACTGCCTGCCGCGGCCGTGGCGCTGGCGGCCACATTGCTCGCCGGGGCTGAACCCGGGGCCGGATAACTCATCCGGTGGCCGCACTTGGGGCAATAAACCGAATCGAGCGGCGCGTCGAACGAACAAGCAGGACAGGCCATGGCACTTGCGGAGGTAAGGTTGGTCCGGGAGAAATCGAGTGGCGAAAAGACTGGCGACGTCATAGCCAAAGGGTATTCGCCGCGTGTCGCGAATTATAGGCGGTTCGCACTACGTCCGCAGGACTGGGGTGCGCCGCCTGAGGATCACGCTTCCGTCCGGCGATCAGTCGGCCCGTGAACTTACGGCGCAGGAACGGGCGCTGCCGCCGCCGGCAGCACTGCGAGCGACGCCGTGCGCAATTTCCCGTCCCGCTCCACCTCGAGCACGAGCGGGCTGGGTTCCGTCGTAATCAGTTGGGCAAACTCGTCGCTGGAATCAAACTCGCGGTCGTTCACGCTATAGATTCGATCACCCGTCTTGATGGCTGCCAAATAGGCCGGCGAACCGTAAATCACTTGCGTGATAATCACGGTCCCTGGTTCAGCATCGTCGCTCCGCCAGGTAATGCCAACCCGAATCGGTGGCCCCGTCGGCGTGAGCTTCAATTCGACCGGTAGCGTCACCCCCTGGCGTTCCACGGTAAAACTCGTTTCTCCCTCCGCACCGAGCAGTGCGAGCCGGAAGGACGTTTCCTCGGTAAGCGGCTGTCCTTGAAAAGCAACCAGGCGGTCTCCCGCGCGAAACCCGGCCCGCTCGGCCGCCGAACCGACTGTCACTCCCGTGAGTACGAACTGCAGCGGATCACCTGCGACGACACGGTAAGGCAAACCATATCGCGGTGCCTGTGGGGCAACCGGCTGTTCCAGAGCGGCTTTGGTTCCCGCATGTTCGCGCCGACCAGCGTCGCGAAAAGGAACAGTTTCGGGCTGGTCGGCCAGCGCGACCAGCGCCAGAAATCCCACACGCGCTACCCGTGCGACACCCTCATGGTTCACCGTATGCGGATCGTCGCTCGGGCGATGATAGTCGCCGTGCAGTCCGGTATGAAACATGACGGTGGGAATCGACCGCGAGATGAATGGCCAGTGATCGCTATCGGCTTTCAGCTTCCAGTCGAAATCAATCGTCAGCCCGGCGGGCCGATTGGCTTCGCTCATGATGCGGCGAAAGCCTTTCCCCGTGCGATGGCCGTAGATCTGCAACCGGTCGTCGCGAAGCCGGCCCACCATGTCGAGATTGATCGCAGTGACAATCCGCTCCCGGGAGACCGTCGGCGCCGAAAGCCAATGCTGCGATCCGAGGAGCCCCTGCTCCTCTGCATCCCACAAGACAAACAGGATCGACCGCTTCGGCCGCTCGGTTAGTTGAGTCAGCGCGTCGATCACCTCCAAAATCGCGGCGGTCCCGCTGGCGTTATCGTCGGCTCCGTTATGGATGTAGCCGATCGGACCAAAGCTGTTGGTCGCTCGGCCATAACCGACGTGGTCGTAATGGGCCCCAACGACAATCACTTGCTGCTTGAGCTCCGGATCGCTCCCCTCCCAGAGGCCGAGAATGTTGCGGCTGGTACCGCGGAACGACTGAAAGAACGTTCCGTCGTCGCCGGCAGGCGACAGGCCGAACTCCTCGAATTGCTTCATCAGGAGATTTCCCGCGGCTCGCCCGCCACGGCTGCCCGCTTCGCGTCCTTCGAAACTGTCGTCGGCCAGTTTGTCGACCAGCGTCCGCGTCTCTTCGGCGGTAATCGACTCCGCCACCTTGGCGACGATTTCGGCTCGCTCCGCCCCCCGTGCAGGCAACAACCAACTGCTGAACAACGCGGCCGCAATGGCTGAAGCACGGATTCCCTTGAGCCATCCACTACAAAGCATGTTCGAATCCTGAAAGGGAGTCAGTCTGCCGCTAATTCGCCTACTTTTCGTCACAGCCCGACAGCCGCGATGGGCTCTGCCGCCGCTTTCCATCCAGGCGGCAAACCATCCAACTATACGCGAAAGTTCTCCCCAAATGGCAGGGCAACTCTACCGGCGACTGGACTCGCGTGCCCGCGGTGCCACGTCTCGCAATTGGGATGGCCTATCGAGCCGATGAGGGGTAGAGTTCCAGATATCATGTTTTATTGTTGATTTCTTCACTTGAAATTAACATTGCCTGTTCCAGGAGATCGGGCTGCTGAGATGGTTGGCTGGTCCATTAGCCAGCACATCCCCCCCCCTGCGGCGGCACCGTCCCCAATACCACACGTTCGGTTGAATCGTTGCGCTCGGAGGGTCGACCCCATGGGAGATCTTCTCGTTGGCTACGCGGTGATCGGCACCGGAGCGATCGGGTTGTTTCTGTTCGCGGCGCACCTGGCAAGCCGACTGAATGGACGAGCGATCGACGCCATCACGCTGCTGGCGGTAGCGGGACTGTTCGGCTACATACGTTTTCTCTGGTTCGATCCGGTGCTCGCCCGCTGGCTCCCGTTTTCGAATCTGATTGTCGTGGGCAACTGGTTGCCGTTCTTTGCGTCCGCCATTGCCGGGTTTGTCTGGCGGCGTATATCCGATGCCCCTACCCGCCGCTGGACGACCACACTGGGTCTTGTCGGCTGCGGAATCTTGGCGGCACTCTTTCCGCTCCTGGGTAGTAAACCGCAGTGCGGCAATCGATGGGACCAGCTGCGTACCTGCCTGCAGACCACACGCCACACCTGCTCCGCCGCCTCGGCCGCCATGCTGCTGGACCGTTATGGCATCGTGGCGACCGAGCAAGAAATGGCCGAACTCTGTCTCACCCGCCATGGCACCAACTGGCAAGGATTGTATCGAGGCCTGAAGCTCAAGACGACCCAGACGCCGTGGGATGTCGAGGTATCGGCCGGCACAATCGACGAGGTGCTGGCCGAGGATCGCGGACCGCTCATCCTGACCGTGGGACTGGCCGCTGGCGCTCCGGCTGATACTCCCTTCACCGAAGAGTTTGGCTGGGTTCCGGGGGTCGGTCACTCCGTATTGCTTGAGCGATGCTCGTCGAATGGCTCGGTGGTCATCGCCGACCCGGCGCAGGAAATGTGCCGCGAAAGCTGGAGCCGTGAACAGCTCGAACATCTGTGGCGCGGATACGCGTTCCGGCTGGTGCCACGCCGATAAGGGCGACCCAAAAACTGTCGAATTCCACCTGGATTTCCGCGAACGACCGAACCAACTACTGCGTAGAAATGGTGGAGGGAAAGGAGAGGGCCGGACGCCCGGGAGGGGCTGGGGCCAATCACCCGCCGGCCGCGGTTAGTCTTCGAGAGGGGGTGCTGAACTGGTTTGCCATCCGTATCGGAAGGGAGCCTCGCGTGTTGTGCCGGTTTCGGCAAATACGCGGCGACCGTGACTTGGCCTTTGGGAGCCAATGCTCCGTTCGCATCCTGCAGTTGGGGAACGTCCGACTGGCACGTCGGGCGCGAGGCTCAGGTGGCCAGCAGCGTCGACTAGGAGGCTCACTAGTGAGCCTTTTTTCGTGCGCCGAATTGCTCACCGATTCTTCGTTGCCGCTACTCGGCAGGCGCACTGACCTGCCAATAGTCCGGAAGTCCCGGCAGCGTGTCGCGCAAAATCTCTACTATGTTCGACCGATCCTCAGCGGAAAGGTGCGCAAACTTTTCGGACCGATCTTGGCCATTGAGCACCTCCCACATTCGCCGCAGTACGTAGTCGCGGGCCTCGCCTGGCAGGGCCGCAAAGCTAGGCGAATAAATGAGGTAGCTGCACGGATATTTAAATAGCCGCCGCGATAGGTCAAAATCGCGCAGCGACCGGCCACCCGAGTCGCGCGGGCCCCGGCGAACAAACTCCTCGGTAAAGGGACTGGTTCCGACGAGCGGCGCTGTCAGCGGTGCTTCACCGCTAAAGAGCAAATACTCGACGAGCGGTTCACCTGCGTTCTTGATCCGGCTCTTGGTGCTGTCCCAAACATGATCCGCCGGCTCTCCGAGTTCGCGATTGAGCGACGCTTGGTGGTGGAGCGCCTGCCGCGTCAAGAAGCTCGCCCGCGTCAGATAGTTATGGGCATCCGCCTGATGTTCGAGAACCATCAGAGCGACGAGATCGCTATGCGGCGTCAGATAGTCCGACGTCTCAACGAGCCCCTCCAGACTGGTCCGGTTCTGTCCCGCCGAGTTGTCGACTTCCTCGGGAACAACTTTTCCCCGCACGATCAAGTTCCCAAGGTGCCGCTCTGCGCCGTGCGTGCCGGTCACATACCAACCTCCCCAGCGCTTGGAGAGTGGGCTCGTGTGATCGATCCGATACGTGCCGGCCGAGAGCACAGGATAACCGCCGGCATCGGTGAAGACCGATCGAACGACGTGTCCTGGCACTTCCTTCGTCTGCGAGGAGCCGTGGCAAATCAGGCAGTTGTCGGTCTGCCGCTGGAGGGCGGGGCGCTCGAGCTGCTCCTGATCGAGCGTGTAGAAGACCGCGCCGAGTTGCGGATCGGCCACCGAGATCTCCAGGACATCGCCATTCTGGCAATAGCCGACGTAGACGTCATCCGTGAAGTAAATCGCTCGGGGCGTGCGCGGCGAGATGCAATGCCGCTGCAGACTGGTCTTCGAAAAGACCAGCATCTGCGAAGATGTCGGGACGTCGAGCGCGGCAAGCAGAGCGGGAAGGTACCCTTGCTCGCCGGCAAATTCCAGTTGCTTCTTCCCAGCGGTGATTTCGGCGAAAAGCCGCGATACGCGGTTATCGGGCTGCGATTGACTATAGAGAATCGGCTCGCGCTCGAACTCCTGGCCCAGCGCCCTCGGCAATCCGACGGCCGCCGCCAACACCCCAATCGCGACTACGCAGCGTACTGACATCCACATGGCGTTCTCCCCTCATCCCGTTCAGGCGGCCGCGGCAACCTGCGACTGTGCGTCCTGATAGTGCCGCGTGATCAAATCGTTCTGAATCCAGAGCAGCTTATTGAATGCGCGAAGCGTTTTGACTTCCATGTCCCGATCGAGCCCGAGTCCCAGGATCACGTTCGTTAGCGCATCGGAAACAAAACCCATCAGCGCGTTCATCTGAACGAGCGGCACATCAAGATCGGGCGAACCAGCCTTGGGAGTGTGGATCTTTCCTACCATATCGAGATAGCCAACCATCTTCGCGTCGTAATCTCGCGTGACCAGTGCGACCAAGTACCGACCCAAGTGCTGCTTGCGAAACTCAATCATGGCATGGCTTTGCTCGAGAGCCTCAACACTCTCCGGAACTTCTCCCTGATAGCCCGATTGTCGTGGGACAAAGTGCCGCTTCGTGGCATCGTACGAAAAGAGCTTGTCGTATACCGCGTCGACCAGCACGGGAACCAGCGGAGCGAGATGGCTCGCTGCGCCCTGAATGGCCTGAATCTCTTCGGGGCCGAATCCCATAAACTCGCTTAGATAATCGACGCGATAGGCAACATCTTGTTCGAGGCGCTCTTCATCGATCTTCTTCAGGGCGGGCATAGGAGAGGCTCCTGGCAGTTGTGGATTGACGGGCGGCGGGAGGGATGCGAAAATCAGACAATCGCATCCAGTTATCACAAGCTTATCGACCTATAATTGGATGTCAATATCCTGTTTTGCCGCGGCAAAGGATTTTTGTGTTTTCCCAAACCGTCGAGTACGCCCTGCGAGCGGTCGTCCACTTGGCGAGCGAAGCCCCTGCGCCGCGCACGACGGACCAGATCGCGGCTGCGACGCTCGTCCCCCGCGCCTACTTGGCCAAAGTGCTGCAAAGCCTTGCCAAATCGGGAGTTGTGCAGTCACAACGAGGACTGCACGGGGGAATTTCGCTGATCAAAGCGCCGGCCGACCTCACAATCTTGGAGGTCGTGAACGCGGTCGAACCGATCCAACGAATCCGAACTTGCCCCCTGGGGCTGGCCGCGCACGGCGTCCGCCTCTGCCCGCTTCACAGCCGGATGGATCGCGCCCTGGCGACGGTTGAAACCGCTCTGGGGAATTCGACGCTAGCCGAAGTTCTAGCCGAACCGACCGAGAGCGTACCGCTTTGCCCGTATCCGGGCGGAGTAAAGTCTGCGCTCAGGGCGAGGAGCGGCCCCCCTGCCCCGACAGGCTAGAGGTCGAGCAAGGCGGCAGCAATCCAAGTCCGCAAGGCGGCAATTTTCGAAGTCCGAACTTACTGCACAGCGGCCGCGACCTCAACGGCATCGATCAAGTGATCGATGCCCGCCAGGACGCGGCAGGTCTCAATGGCGAGCTGTTTTTCGTAGAAGCTGGCCACTTCCCCCCGCAAGGTCACGCTTCCGGCGGCAACCTGGACATTCAAGCGCTGGAGACCTTGCCGCCGCGTTTCTGCCAGCTGCGAGGCGATCTTGCTCTGGAGTACCAAGTCGGAGGAATGCGAAACCTCGGGGGCGAACATGGAGCCAATCCCTGTGATGTGGGTGCGGGCGGCCCGAAAAGGGCCGTTTCGCTGCTAGAGTGCGGCCGCGTCGGTTTCACCCGTGCGGATACGAATTGTTTTCGAAATCTCCGAGACGAAGATCTTGCCATCACCAATCTGCCCGGTTTGGGCAGCCTTCAGGATCGCGGCGATCACTTTCTCGCCGGCCTCTGTCGGGACGACAATCTCGAGTTTGATCTTCGGCACAAAGTCGATTTTGTATTCAGCGCCGCGGTACGTTTCTTTCTGGCCCTTTTGGCGACCGAAACCGCGGACTTCGGTCACCGTCATCCCGTGGTATCCCTGGCCGACCAGCGCTTCCTTGATGGCGTCGATCTTGTGGTGCCTGACAATCGCTTCAATCTTGATCATGGGTTCGAAACCTCCGGAGTGTGTTTTGCCAGGGCACTCCCCCGGCCGCCTCATTTCTCTCCGATGCCGCAGCAATCACCGTGCCGGACGATTGACAGGCATCCCAAAGTGGAGCGAAAGGGGGGAAAGCGACCCAAATCCCGCATATTCGGCGGCATACAGCTCTTGTAGCGAGCATGAGCCTGAGATTCCGGGTCCAAACGACGCGCATAGGGCGGGCGGAACCTGCTGAAAACTCAGGCAATTAGCCAAAAATACAGATTTAGCGAACAACCTCCTCGGCCAGGGCCGAGAGGACCCTGTCAACCACCTGCGGCATCTGCCCTTCTTCGGCAAAAGGGGATAGTACATACGATCGCAGGGCCGAAATGGGCTCACCATAGTCCGTCTGTCGGCAACTTTCAGTGAATCCGATCGCCACCCCCCGTCCGGCGAGCGCCTCGGACATCACCCGCTGATAGATCCGCTTGTTTAGGGCGTTGTGCTCTCGCAACTGGTCTCGAAAGGCAGGGTCGCTCCGTTCGAGCTGCTTGATGGAAAACGTATTCACACCCCGCGGATAAGCTCGAAACAAGGTGACGGGGCCGGAATTCTGGTCGTTGACGACCGTCAGTTCGGGCCGGGCGGCAATCAACTCGCGCAAGAGTTCCGCCATCTCGACCGCGTGTCCCAGGAGAACCCGATAGCCCTCCTTCCCCAACAACAAGAGATTGGCCAGAGCCGCCATCACGCCGGTCGCGCTGCGGGATGTTTCAAGCGTATACATCCCCGGGTGGTATTGCCCTGTGTGATAGATGTAGGGCATCGTGCTCCTGGCCCGGACGAGGGTGCGAAAGTCGTCGCGTTCGCGAACCAAAAAGAGCGACGAGATGTATGGGGCGAATCCAGTCTTGTGAAAGTCGACCCCCAACGAATCGGCCAGCGCCAGCGGCGCGATGCCGAGGGCGAGCGCGGCGAGCGATCGCACCGTCCGCCCACGAAAGCCGAGCGGATTGGCGGCGAAGTCGTAGTCGCGAAAAACCGACCAGGCCCAGCCGATCACTGCGTCCGCGTGCAAATGGGGCCGATAGTCCAGTCCACAGTCGACAACCAACCGCTCGCGAAGGGCGTGGATAGCCGCCAGATCGTCGATTCCAAACGCGTCAGTCGTGCCGAGAGTCGCCACGATCGCCGCGATTTTTTGCCCGCGACCGATCGCCGTGCGGGCGGCCTGTTCGAGGGCCGCCAGATCGACAGCATTATCCCAACCGGTTTTCACACGGACTACATTTTCTTGGCCGATGCCGAGCCAGCCGGCGGCACTCAAGCAGGCGTAGTGGCTGTGCTCCGAGCAGAGAATCACTCCCTGGCCTCGGTAGCCCTGCTCAAGCGTGCCGGGCTGTGATTTCTCGAGCCCAATCTTCATTCCATATAGGAGCGTCCCGGAACCGCCAAATGTAAACAGTCCGCCTGACCGCGCGGGATTGTAGCCCACCAATCGCGAGACAATCGCCGCCACCCGCACTTCGGCCGCCGAGAAGTTCTGTCCACTTTCGTCGCTGCACAGGTTTGGGTTGTACATCGACGGCAGGACTACGCCGACGATGCTGGCGATCGACGGGTGCGCGACAACGTTGATCTGGCTGCGCGGATGCCCCGTGACAAGCATTCCCGACAGGCACGCGACCAGTTGCGGAATCACTTGTTCGAGCGGGGTGGCCGCAGCAGGAAGCTCCGCCTCCGTGGCCGCGCCGTAGTCGGGCGTGACCGACTTGCCCAGTAGAGGCGCCTGCGACTTGAGCGCATCGACTTGGTCGAGCGCACGCAGCAGGGAGAACACGACATAGCCATCGTGCACCGGGTCGGATACCGGTGCAGGAAACGCCGTACGCAGTTGCGAGAGCAACTGCTGATATCGCGGCGTCATGTGGAATGACCCCAGTGCTGCGGCCTGCTAACGCCCGCCGCGGCCGCGTCCCCCACGTCCCCGTCCGCCGCGATGCGGCCCGCGCCCGGAATCGCTCGTCCGAGAGGCGAGATTCGCGTCAACGATTGACCCAATGGCATCACCCCAAGTGGGAATGCGACGGTGCGTGGGATGCCCCTCTTCGAGGTCGTGCTCGGAAGCTTCATCATCCACATCGGCATGCGCGGCCGACGTCCGCGAAGACGCGCGGAGGTAATCGTCGTCGTCCTCGGCAATCTCATCCTCCAGATCGTAGTCACCCGTCGCCGCAGGCGGGACTCCCCGCGCGGGGCGCTCGTCGTGTCGCATTTCGCTACGACCGTACTCTGTGCGTACAGATTCACCGCGAGCAGGTCGACGCGATTCGGATCGGCGGCCACCGGTCGTCGCGCTTCTGCCAGCTTCGTCACGAGCGGACGGCTCGCGTGAACCCTCGCCAGCGGTGCGCTGCTCGATACTTCGCTGCTCACTTCCGCGCTGTTCGCTACCGCGCGATTCTCCACCTCGCAGTTCCGAGCTACGGGCTTCACCCGTAACTCGACTTTCACCCTGGCGTCCCCGGCCGCGACCGCGGCGCCGGCGCCGGCCGCGTGGGCGGTCGACTTCCTCCTCTCCCTCACGACTATCCGCCACTATTGCTGGCGGTGCCGCAGGAGCGTCATCCAGGTCATCCACGTCGCCGAACAGTTCATCGACATCGCTCAGCTGGTCGTCGTCCTCCAAGCGACCCGTGGGGCGCGCGGGGCGAGGGCGAGACGGACCCGCGTCACGCGAATCGGATTCCCGCGGCCCGAGAGTCCGGGGACCGGATTCCCGCGCGGCCGGAGTAGTCCCTTCGACTCCCCGCTCGCTCCGCTCGCCACGACCTCCCCGGCCGCGGCGGCGACGGCGGCGCGGGCGATCTTCATCTCTAGCATCCCCGCCTTCGACCGTTTCCGAACGTGGACCCCGCGCCGGAGGTTGCGGTTTGGAGTCCTCCTCCTGCTCGGACAATGGCTCGAAATCCCCTTCCACGTCGAAGTCGAGGACTGGCCCATCCAGGTCGTCGAGGTCCCTGCCGCGCGGCGGCGCGACCGGAGGCGTATAGGGACGCCGCTGTTCACGTCCTTCAGGCAGTCCGAGGACATCCACGTCCCCTTCTTTTTCAGCAAACATGTCGTCGAGCGGGTGGCGCGAGCTGGCGGGCCGAGAAGGCCGACGCTCAGGTTCTCGCCGTTCGGCCTCGCGAGCGACAGTATCGCGGGGTGCGAGTTCACGCGCTGCCGGCTCGCGCATGGGGCGAGCAGGACGGGCTGGCGGCTCGACTGGCATTTCCACGCGGGGTGCCGGCGAAGGTGTTGGTTCGGGCTCCGGCTCCGGTGGGACTTCCAGCCCTAGCGCGCCAGCAATCGCTGACCAACTGGATCGCTTGGCCGGCACCGGCTTTTTGGAGGGCGTTGCTGCGGGCCGTTCGGTCGCCCGAGGAGCGGGCCGTTCCAACACGGGCGAACCGCGCCGTTCGAGAGTCGATGCCTCGGCGACTTCTTCGGTCGCGGCTATGGGTGGAATGACATCGACTGGGGCGGGGGCCGGGGGTGGCTCGACGGCCGCGGGTTCGGGCGGGCGCGCGGGCTCCGGAGTGCGAATTCCCAGGTTCTCCAGTAGCGAGTTCCAACGATCAGATTTCGGTGCGTCCGCCATGTTTTTCCAGCCAGTAAAAGTTCCAGGAGCCGTGGAGGCCAAGTACCAAGCCGGCTGAGGCCGACGCCCACGGCAAGGGAGCCCAGATGCGACAATGCCTTCCGGCGGCAGGTTCCGTGGTAAAGTAAACGAACCGCCCGGGCCGGGGAGTCAGCGGGAATCTGAACTTCCTCGTCAGTATATCGGCCCGCTCAAGTTCCTCCTAGTTGGCCCGCGCGCGATGAATCGAAGATCCTGGCTGGGGACACTCGCGGTGGGTGGATGGCTTCTCGCCGGCCCCAGCAGCTTGTCGACCGGCGCCGAGGAGCACGAGACGCTGCTCCAATTCCGGCGGGCCGAAATGCACATGGGAGTCGAATTTGAGGTCATTCTCTACGCCCCCAGCGACGCCAAGGGGAACATCGCCCTAGATCAGGCGTTTGCCCGGATCTCCGAACTCGACAAGAAGTTGAGCGATTACGACCCCTCGAGCGAACTCTCCCGGCTAAGCGACACCGCGTCCATGCCCCCCGGGTCGCCGTTTGGCGAGCCGCTGCCGAAA
The DNA here is from genome assembly GCA_025459145.1 of Pirellulaceae bacterium. Lineage (GTDB taxonomy): Bacteria > Planctomycetota > Planctomycetia > Pirellulales > Pirellulaceae > CAYLLN01. The sequence continues at coordinate 18,330 of JALORD010000002.1, forward strand.
TCTACGCCCATCCCTCTCTCGAACGATTTGTGGAAGGTCCTCGCGTTTTCGGACGATCTGAGCCGACAGTCCGGCGGAGCGTTCGACGTCACGGCCGGCCCGCTCACCAAGCTTTGGCGGCGAGCCCGGCGGCAAGGGGAGCTGCCCGCCCCCGAACGGCTGACTGAAGCTCGGGCTTCGGTCGGCTATCAGCACTTGCGTCTGGATCCCGATCGCCGATCCGCGGAGTTGCTAGTTGGGCAGATGCGGCTGGACCTGGGGGGCATCGCCAAAGGTTTCGCGGCCGACGAGGCCTTGGCCGCGCTCGGCCGTCAGGGGATTTCCCGGGCGCTCGTCCGGGCCAGCGGCGATGTCGTCGTGGGTAATCCCCCGCCGGGCCAGAAAGGTTGGCCGGTGGGAATCGCCCCGCTCGATCCGAACGAGCCGCCCCGCAAGATCGTCCGGCTCAGGAATCGGGCGATTTCCACATCGGGCGATTCGCGGCAGCACCTGGTTGTGGGTGGCCGACGCTATTCGCACGTCATCGATCCACGCACCGGTCGGGGCGTCAGCGGCCGCTCAAGCACGAGCGTGATTGCCCGCCACGGAATCGAGGCCGACAGCCTCGCCACGGCGATCTCGGTGCTGGGAATCGAGTCAGGAATGAAGCTCGTCGCCAAGCGCCCGGGCGTCGAGGCTTATCTTGTGTTCGAAGAAGAAACGGGACAGCAACAGACCGCGAGTACGCCGGGGTTTGAGAAGCTGATTGACCGCGAAATGCATGCGACGGACGATTGAAACGACAAGTGGATGGCGAACGCTCGTACGTTACCGCACTGCCTCCGGCAAAACTAAGCCAGATCCCGATCTTCAAACAGCGTCAGGGCCACCAGCATGGCGACTGCGCTATAAAGCGCGCAATAGACCGTGGCCCACGCAAGGTATTGCAGCGGCACGGCCATGCCGGTCGCGATGCTCGCCTGAATGTTGAAATGCTCGAGCACCGGAAGCACGGTCGCCACCAGCCGACCGAAGAACACTACCGGCGGCAACTGCTCAGCGACCACCTGCGACTGTACGAGCAGCGGCGTCAGGTGCCCCAGCACATAGATCGAAAAGCTGATGATCACGTTGGCCAGAAACGGCAAACGGGTCGAAATCGCCACGCTGATCGCCGCCATCACCAGCATCTCGAGGAACACAAGCACGAGCCCAGGGACGATCTGCACCATCTCGGTATAGCAGTTCTGCCAGGTGGGATCGCTCTGAAACTGCGAGAGCTGTTCGGCGGTGAGCGTGTACCCCCCTTCGCGGCCGTCGTAGATCGGCTTGTAGGCTACGGCCACCATCAGCACGAGACCAAGCACGATGATGAGAAGGCCAACCGACCAGCCGATTCCCGCGAACTTGCCGAGAATAAAGTCCCGCCGGCTTACCGGTTTCGAAAGGACCGTCAGCGCGGTCTTGCCGTCGACTTCGTCGGCAACCGAGGTGCTCGCCGCCCACACGGCCTGCATGATACTGAGCACGAGAATCAGGCTAAGGCCCGAATCCTTGAGCATCTTGATATCGCTGGCAAACGTGAAGTACGGAATGTAAATGAACAGAATGATCGCGCAGATGCCGATCCCCAGCATGATTGCATAGAGCGGTTGCGCGATCTCCGATTTGGCGGTCGACAGCGCAACGGCCGACAGCTTAGGAACGGCTGCTCGCTGGAACAGGTACGCCAGGAATATGAACGCCATCGCGCAGGCAACCTGCGGCACGATTAGCATTTGTGGGAACTCAACTTCGCTGCGCGTTGTTACGACGACCTCAGCCGGGCCGGTTCCCAGATTTTTCGCATAGAGCTCTGTGACGACATCTTCGCGAAACGGATTTGTTCCCGCCAGAATTCGCCGCCACGAGCGTTCCTCCCCCGCCGGAGCATCGATCGTCACCGCAACTGCCGATTCCTTGTCGAACGGCTCGGTTCGCAACTTGATGCGCTGATCGCTCCTCACAGTGATTTCGCGAATCTCACCCCGGCGAAAATTCACGTCGAGCGGCACTTCAGCCGGTTCGTCGAATTCATTCGGCGGAGCCGCGAGGTCGAACGTCGTCGACACCGTCCCTTCGCGCGCTATTGTCGGCGCGCGAACGATGCTCTCCAGAAAATTCGTGGGTTGGCGAACAACGAACAGTCCGAGGAGCGCCATTACCGACATCACGATCGCCGTGATGGTCAACGGCCACAGCACCCCTTCGCGAATCGCAATTGCCGTTTCATCAAGGGCCGCCCGGCTGACGAGCGTCACCACAGCTGCTCCCAAAAGCCAGGAAACCAAGAGTGTGGCCGCCAGCGGAAGGATTCGCTCGAGCGGTCGAATGGCGGGTGCTTCGGCCTCCTCTTCATCAACTTCAGCGGCGGCCGGGGCGGCTCCCCCCGTGGTCAGACCAGGCACCAAGTAAATCGCCCCAGCGAAGATGGCAATTGTCAGAATGGCGATCGCGATGTACTTGGGCTGCTTCGTTTCGGCGAGCGTGCCTACCCCCGGAATGAGCGAGATAGCCCGCAAGATGCCCCAGATTGTTGCACAAAAAACCAAGCCAGCGAGGGCACCGACGCACAGCATCCAAACCGGCGTCAGCCAATTAACGATCCCCTCACGGAGCTGAATCCGAAAAGGATCGAACACATCCCCCAGCAGGAGCGAAGGTGCAAAAGAAAGCATAAGTCCAGAGGGAGAAATAACTTAGAAACGCGATTCAAGCGTCCGGCGGGACAAAACAAGCTGCGGCGGGCATCGGGCCCACGTCTGCACTGGGTCGAGGGGCAGCCAAGGTCTCGCGACAATGCGCCCCGCCAAGGGATATGCCCCCTACGCCGCAAGAGGCTCCAGGGTTCTTGGGTCCATCCTAGTCAGCCCAAACCGGCATGGCCTAGTGGGCGATCTCAAAACGGGCGAATTGGCCGGTGGCAGGGCTCCGCGCAACCGTCTCATCGCGAATATTCCCCTGCATCCGCTCGGCAATCGTCGCCCGGAAACGGTCGAGTTCGGCGGCCTCGCCCTCGGCGACCAACTCCACATTGCCATCGTCCAGATTGCGTACAAACCCAGTCACTACAAAGCCTTGCGACAAATGCTGCACCGTCCACCGAAAGCCGACGCCTTGGACCCGGCCGCTGTATAGAACTCGAACACGCTCGTGCATACCCCCAAGATACGCCGACTGTGTCGTTCGCACTACCATGCAATGTTCGTGCTCGCACAAGGGTCCTTAATTGCAGCCATCCTCAATTGCAGCCATCTTCCTCGCGGGCGTAGGCCTCCCGTTCGAATGGATTGTCCCAATAGGGGTCCTTTCCACGTAACCAGAGCCAAGCCGAGCATCCCAGGTAGGCCGGGATGAAGAAGAGCCCCCAGCGTTCGTACTGGGCGACATGGACCAGTTCGTGGGCACGGGTTCGGTCAAGATCGGCGACCGTTCGCCCCAGGACGGAATGGCCGAGAGTCATGGCTGATGCCCCACCGGCAATCGGCACTCGGCTCAGGAGCCAGGAAATCGCACCGCCGTGGAATTCGAGCACCCGGCCGACCCGCTGCATCCGTCCCCCGGTCGCGCCGCCGATGAGTCCCACAAGGATGCCGAGGAGCGTCCAGGGGGAGGCCCACAAAACCACGAGGCCCAGCCGGACCGCCCGTATAAATCGTGAAACCATGAGCAGAGTTGTCCGAGGCGGCGATTGCAACGAGCGGGGCAGCCGGTAGGCTACTGGCACGCGACCGTTTCTTACTCCCCTCGATCATTCTCATGCGCAAGAACCCCGTCAAGGAAAAGCTTCGCCGCGGTGAAGTTTCGTTTGGTACCTGGCTGTCGCTCGGCGATCTGTATGCCACGCGGGTCCTGGCCCGCATGGGCTTCGACTGGCTGACGCTCGATATAGAGCATTCAGCGATCGACTGGTCGCAAGCGACGACAATTTTCGGCGCAGTGGCCGACGCCGGTTGTGTGCCGTTGGCCCGCGTTCCGGAAGGCTCGCACCACTACATCAAACGGGTCCTCGACGCTGGCGCGTGGGGGATTGTTGTGCCGATGGTCGACACCGTCGAACAAGCGAAGACGGCGATCGCCGCCGCGTACTATCCGCCGGTGGGCAACCGGAGCGTCGGCGGCGGGATGCACTCGATGAACTTCGCCGCGACGGCCGGCGATTACTACGCCCAAGCGAACGACAATATTCTCGTCGTGCTGCAGACCGAGAGCCCCCGCGGCGTCGCCAATGCCGAGGCGATTTACAACCTGCCCGGCGTCGATGCGATCTTCATTGGCCCGAACGACCTGCGATTTCAGATGCGCGAGCCTGACGGCACGTTCCCAACCCCAGAAGCGCATGAAGCGGCCATTCAGCAGGTGATCGCGGCGGGGAAGAAGGTGAACTGCCCCACGGGAATCCACTCGATGGACCCGCACGATGCCCTTCGGCGGGCCGAGCAAGGAATGCGGTTCATCGCCGTGGGGAGCGAGTTGCGGTTCATGTCGCAGCAGGCGCAGGCGGTCCTAGAAGTGATTCGCCCGCAGAAGGAGCAGAAAGACGTCGTACGGTATTAGCTTGGGCTGGAGTGAGGAGCGCAGTTGTAGCAACTCAAACAACCGGGTTACCGAGCGGTGGCAGACTCGCCGCCAGATATTCCCGCGATCGGGGCATAGGCGACGATCCCGCGGTGCTGCTCCTCAAAGACTTTGAACAGGGTGATTTCGCCGATACGGCAAAGCGTTGGGACAGGTGTGAACAGCAAGGACGTGCGGGTGCCTCGCCCGATCTCTAGATAAACTGCTTCTGGCTGCTGCACGACGCGACCGACGCCAACCAGCGGCATTCGGGTGGGCGATGTGGGCGCACCCGTAAAGTCCCAGTTCAACAATATCGTCGTGATCGAGAAGTACGCGGGCCAATTGCGGAGTAGGGCCGGCGAAACCTTCGCCGTTCAGCGTGGTTGGATGGGTAGGTCCTCGGCGACGGGGCGGCGCTCTTGGTAGTCGTCGGCAGTTTCGATTTCCTTCGTGGGATCGAAACGTTCGCCGGGGATGATCCAGATTTCGCCGTGCTGCTCGTCCTGCTGGGTGTCGACACCGTGGTGCCTCACCAACTCGAGAATTGCCAGAAATACGCCGACGATCGCCGACTTGTGCATTCCCGGTTCGAAGAGCTCTGAAAACGCGGCCCGCTGGTGCTGCGTAATGCGCTCGTGAATTCGCCGCATATAGACGTGGATCGGCGTATCGTCGTAGACGATCGTCGCGGGCCGCGTTGACTGCGAATCGCGGAGTATGCGACCGAGTGCACTGACCAGATCCCACAGTTCCACTTCGTGAATCGGTTGTCCTGCCGGGTCGACTTCACGGGGAGGTAGATCGCTCGCCAGACGCGGGTAATGCTGCTGCCAGTCGCGGCTCCGCTCATCGAGCATGCTGGCCGCGTCTTTGTAGCGTTTGTATTCCAAAAGCCGCTCGACCAGTTCGTCGCGTGGGTCGTCCCACGGCTCGGTCACTTCGCCGCCGCGGGGGAGCACCGCCTGTGATTTGAGCTCGATCAGCGTGCTCGCCAAATCGAGAAAGTCCCCCACTTCGTTGACGTCAAGCTGCTGGAGCACTTCGAGATGCAAGAGATACTGCTCGGTGATATGGGCAATCGGAAGATCGGAAAGATCGACCTCGTGCTTGCGCACCAGGTAGAGCAGCAGATCAAGCGGTCCTCGGAAGGTGTCGAGCTGAACCCGAAAATCCATCGCTGTAACTTTCGGCGCTTGCCGCGCCATAGACACATGTTCTCCCCGTGCGATCGTAGGCGATTTGGCGGAATTGGGCGACATCGCTTCGCTGACAGCTTCGGCCCGCAAGCAAAAAACTTCGGGTTTGCGACGGGCCGGGACAGGGTGTATAGTAAATCCCACGTGAAAAGATGCGATTTCAACACGGCCAGTCCGCGAGCGCTTGGCCTGAACGGGCAATTGCTCGTTCAGCGTTCTGGCGGGCCCGGTCGATGGTGGCGGGAGCCACTTGAAGATTACTCGGCGACAAGGAGCGAGCGCGGCACCCTGGTTGGTTCCGCAAATATTCGGCAGCAGACCCCTCCTGCGAACCTTGCGAGGGGCGGGCGGTTGAAGAGGCAATGTCAGCGCAACATCTCCAGCAGAGGCACTTTGCTTCTGCGGAAGGGAGGGTATTGACTTGCCAGGTGCCACGATGATCGAGATTCGCCACAAGAACACCGGCGTGGTTCTCCGGCAGGTCGACGCTGATGACCTGTCAGGCCAGTTCTTTGAAGGGGCCAAGCTGGCAGGCGCGGATCTCTCGAACCGCGATCTTTCGAAGGCCGATTTTCAACGGGCCGACCTCCGCGATGCCGATTTGTCGGGGTCCGACCTCTCGGGAGCCTCGCTGGCCGGCGCGCTGCTCCGCGGCGCCGCGCTCGACGGGGCCAATCTTGAGCGGTGCGACATGACCGACTGCTTTGCAGTCGGTGCCAGCTTTCACGGCGCGAGTCTGCCGCATGTGGTGCTGCGTTACGCCAAGTTGTCGGAAGCTGACTTTTCCGAGGCGAAGCTAATGAGCGCCGATATGAGCATGGCCGAACTCGCCTGTGACTTCAGTGGGGCTAATTTGACGAAAGCCGACCTGCGCGGCGCGAACCTGTCGGGCGCAGTGCTCGATGGGGCGATTCTGCTTGGCGCCAATCTGAGCGATGCCAATCTTACGGGGGCTGATTTGGCCGGCGCACGCCTCGAAGGCGCGCTCATGGCTGGCGGCCGCAAACTGGGCCCGCAGATCTTCAAAAAGAAAGAGCAACGCCCCTGGTGGCAGTTTTGGGGCTAGGCGACCGAACGTAAAATCGAGGCTTGCTACGGTCGCATGGGGGCCTGCCGTCGCCTACAATAGTCAGAATGTCTGAAGTTGTTCTACCTCGGATCGGTCGGCGGAAACTGCTGCGCGATTTGGCGTTTGGCGCCGGCATGCTGGCATCCGGAAGTCTCGCCGGGTGCGTGAGCCGGCCAGCAGGGTCGCAGCAAGGACAGTTCGACAAGTTGTGGGGCCGCCGAGGGTCGACCGTCGGTCACCTCAATAAGCCGCGAGCCATCACCATCGACAAGGATGACCTGCTCTACATCGTCGATGTGACGCCGCGGATTCAGGTCTTCACGGGAGACGGCGAGTTCGTCCGCGGCTGGCAGCCACCTGAGTTTGCCTGGGGAAAGCCCTCGGGGCTGGCTTTCGATCGCGAGGGAAATCTACTGGTGGCAGATACGCACTACCACCGGATTCTCGTCTATACGCCCGAAGGCCAATTGCTGGAGAAACAGACGCTCGGCGGGACCTGCGGCCCCGGACCCGGCGAGTTCTTTTTCGTGACGGATAGCGCCCAGGATTCGCAAGGGAACTACTACGTCACCGAGTATGGCGAATTCGACCGAATTCAGAAATTTACACCCGATCATCAGTTTCTATGTCAGTGGGGAAGCCACGGGAACGAACTAGGGCAGTTCCTCCGCCCGCAAAAGATCGTCATCGACCAGCAAGATCAGGTCTGGGTAACGGATGCCTGCAATCATCGCGTCCAGGTGTTCGAAGCCCGCAACAACGAACCCCGGTTGATTACCAGTTGGGGCGAGCAGGGACATGCACCGGGGCAACTCAACTATCCGTACGACATCCTGCTCGACGAGGCAGCCCTGGCAGGGAGCCCCGCAGGTTTCGTGTATCTGTGCGAGTTCGGCAATCATCGCGTGCAGAAGTTTACGCTCGACGGTCAGTTTGCAGGGCTGTTTGGCACGAACGGCCGCCGCGAAGCGGAACTCGACCAGCCCTGGGGAATCACGCGCGATTCACGCGGGCGGATGTACGTGCTCGATTCCTACAATCACAGGGTGCAGCGATTCTGGCTCTAAGCGATGTCGGCAAAGATCGTTGAGCGTGGATTGTGGAGCGACTCGAGACCGACCTAAAATCGCGGAAGACTTTGACCAGCCCTCACAGCTAGCTGTTGACGAGAAGCGAGACGGCGTATGTTCGGATTTAAGTTTGGCTTCGACCAACCGTGGTGGCTGATCCTGCTCGCGCTGGTGCCAGTGCTGTGGATTTTCAGCTTTAGGAGCCTTTCGGGGCTGGGGCCGTTCCGCCGACTCTTTGCGCTCGGATTGCGGACCTTCGTTTTCGTGCTGCTCGTCCTGGCGCTTGCGGGCATTCAACTTCAGAAGATCAGCGACAAGGTCACGGTGCTCTATCTCCTCGATCAGTCGGAGAGCATTCCGAAGCTGACTCGCGAAGCGATGATCCAATACGTCATGAAGGACGTGCAGCAGCATCGGCGAACCGGCGACTTGCAAAGCGCCTCGGAGGACAAGGCCGGAGTTATTGTCTTCGGCCGTGAGGCCACGATCGAGCATCCGCCGTTTGCCGACGAGATTCGCGCAGTCGGCCAGCTCGAAAGCCTGTTTAACTTGCGGACGGACGCGACAAATATCGCTTCGGCGCTGAAGCTGGCGCAGGCCTCGTTCCCCGAAGATGCGGCCAAGCGGATCGTGATCGTCACCGACGGCAATGAAAACCTGGGCGACGCGCGGACAATCGCCCGCACGCTAGCCGACACAGGCATCGGCATCGACGTAATCCCGATCAAGCTCCCCTCGCAGCGGGAAATCGCCGTCGAAAAGGTCGCACTGCCTCCAGATATTCGCCGCGGGCAGCCAATCCAGGCCCGTGTCGTAATCGAGAACTACACACAGCCGACGCAGGAGAATCCTACGGGTGAAGTTCCCGGTCGGTTGCGGGTGATCCGCCGCTTCAGCAACCAGGACGAGCTACTCGGCGGAAAGGAGCAGCAGGTCACGCTCAAGCCGGGGAAAAATGTGTTTTCGTTCGAACACACGATCGATGTCCCGGCCGGCTATACCTACCGCGCCGAGTTCGTACCCGATGATCCCGGGGCCGATGTCCAGCAGCAAAACAACGCCGCGAGCGCCTTTACCCACGTGCGCGGCAAGGGGCGGGTGCTCCTCATCGAAGATTGGGAGAATCCCCGTGAGTTCGACTTTCTGATCCAGTCGCTCGGCAAGCAGAATATCGAAGTCGATGTGATCGGCAGCGACCGGCTGTTTACGAGCTTGGCCGAATTGCAGGGGTACGACTGCGTGGTGCTGGCAAATGTGCCACGGGCCAGCGGCGGAGAAACCGACAACAAAGAGTCGACGAACTTCAGCGACGAGCAGATCGAAATGCTCGTCCGCAATACGCAGCAGTTCGGCTCGGGCCTGGTGATGATCGGAGGCGACCGGGCCTTTGGCGCCGGGGGCTGGACCAACACGGAATTGGAAAAGGCGATGCCCGTCGATTTCCAGATCAAGAACGCCAAGGTCAAGGCTGTCGGGGCGCTCGTGATGCTGATGCACGCCTCGGAAATCGCCCAGGGTAATTACTGGCAAAAGGTGATCGGAGCCGAGGCGCTCAAGGTGCTGGGACCCAGCGACTACTGCGGCTGCTTGCACTGGGACGACTTCTCGGGGCGGGAAAACTGGCTGTGGCGCGACAGTTCGACCGGTCGCGGTCTCTCCCGAATTCAAGACCGGCAAAAGATCTGGCTTGCGAAGATCGACCGGATGCAGCCAGGAGACATGCCGCAGTTCGAGCCCGCGATGAAGATGGCGCTGGCCGATTTCAAGGCCAATAACGCCTCGATCAAGCACATGATCATCGTGAGCGACGGCGATCCGTCGCCGGCAAGTGGAGCCACGCTGAACGCCTTTAAGGCGGCCGGCGTGAAGATTTCGACGGCGGCGGTCGGCTCGCATGGTCCCGCCACGAGCGCCGAGCTGCAACGCATCGCCAACATCACCGGCGGCAAGTACTACGTGGTGACCAACCCCAAGGCCCTGCCGCGGATTTTCCAGATCGAGGCTCGCCGCGTCGCGAGGCCGCTGGTCAAGGAAGACCCCAAGGGGATTCCGATCGTCGTGAGCGATCCTTCGCACGAGATGATCCAGAACGTGGGGGACGGCGTGCCGCCGGTCACCGGATTCGTTCTGACCACGAAGAAAGAGAACCCGCTCGTCGAAGTGCTGATGCGGGCTGGAAACATCGATCCAGAGAACGGCACCGTGCTCGCTTCTTGGCAGTTCGGGGCTGGCAAGTCCGTCGCCTTCACCTCCGATGCCGGACGCAAGTGGGCCGGCCAATGGACCAGCTGGGATGGCTACGACAAGACCTTCAGCCAGATGATTCGTTGGGCGATGCGGCCCGTGAACGAGGAAGGAAAGTTCTCGATCGCCACCGACTTTAAGGATGGCAAAGTGCGGGTGGTCGTCACCGCGCTCGATAAGAACGATGAGTTCCTGAACTTCCTCAACATGTCGGCCGCGGGATCCGGTCCCGAGATGGAGAATGTCGAACTCAACTTTCGCCAGGAAGCGCCTGGGCGCTATGTCGGCGAGTTCCCAGCTGACAAGGCCGGGAGTTACCTGCTGGCGGTCAATACTGGCCAGGGGAACAACATGCTGCTGACGGGCGTGACGGTCCCGTACTCGGCCGAATTCCGCGACCGCGAAGAGAACCGGGCGCTCTTAACGACACTCGCAGGGCAGAAACCCACGGGAGGGCAGCCTGGCGTCCTGATCGAAGGGGAGATGCAAGACGGCGCCATCGACAGACTGGTCGCGGCAGCCGACACGTTCCGCCGCACGCTGGCCAAGGCGGTCAGCAGTCAGGAGTTCTGGCCGTACTTCTTGCTCGTTGCGGCCGTGGTATTCCTTGCCGACGTGTTTGTCCGGCGGGTACAGGTGCACTTCTACTGGGTCGCGCCGGCAATTGGCAATCTTTACCGGCGGATTCGGGGTGTGCCGCAGGAAGACGCTCGCGACGAGCGGCTCGAACGGCTCCGCAACCGTAAGGCGGCGGTCAGCGATCAAATCGACGAACGCCGCGCTGCGGCCCGCTTCGAGCCACAGGCCGATGCACCAGATATCCGCGGCTACGACGAAGTCATTGCCGACGCCGCCGCGGGCGGAGGGGGACCGGAAACGCCGCGACCGTCAAGCACCGGCCCGACGCAAACGCCGCAGGCCGAGCAGGATACGTACACCGAACGGCTGCTCGCGGCCAAGAAGAAAGCCAAGAAAGACTGATGACGGGCCGGTAGGCTAAACCTTATACGTCCGACCGGCATTCGCTTTACAGAGTAGCCTCACACGCCGACAGGCTGTTCGCTTAGCTGGGCGGTGGATTTGCGCGGGAATCGATCCTGCAGCGCCTGCACGGTCATTTCCTCCTCGCGGAGGGCTTCCATCGCTTTGACGGCGGCTTCGGCAGCTTGGATCGTAGTGATGCAGGGAACGCCCAACTGCACCGCAGCGGCCCGAATGCGGCCTTCGTCGGTGCGGGCACCCTTGCCGCTCGGCGTATTCAAGACGAGCGTGATCGCCCCGTCGTTCATATAGTCGAGCAGGTTGGGCCGCCCCTCGGCGATCTTCTTGACACGTGTGACCGCGAGACCGGCTTCTTCCAGCCGGGCGGCCGTTCCCTCCGTCGCCACGATCTCGTGCCCGAGCGCCACCAACCGGCGTGCCAGGTCGACGACCATCTCCTTGTGCCGCTTCGTGACGCTGACGAAGATCTTTCCTTCGGTGGGAAGCACCGTTCCTGCGGCCAGTTGCCCCTTGGCAAAAGCGATGCTGAACCGCTCGCTGATCCCCATCACTTCACCAGTGCTTTTCATTTCCGGACCGAGGACGATGTCGACGCCGGCGAACTTACGGAACGGGAAGACGCTTTCCTTGACGCTGACGTGGGAGGGGATCGGCTCGTGGAAAATACCCAGTTCGGGAAGCGTCATGCCGGCCATCAATTTGGCGGCCACTTTGGCCACCGGCAGCCCGGTGGCTTTGGCGACAAAGGGGACCGTCCGGCTGGCCCGAGGATTCACTTCGAGGACATAGACGACCGGCTTCCCCTCCTCTTTCTTGACGGCAAACTGCACATTCATCAGGCCGATGACGCGGAGGTGCCGGGCCATCGCGATCGTCGCTTCGCGGATCTCCTGCACAACCGGCCCCGGCAGGCTGTACGGCGGGATGGCACACGCTGAGTCGCCAGAGTGGACTCCCGCCTCTTCGATATGCTCCATGATCCCCGCAACGATCACATTCTCGCCGTCCGACAGGCAATCGACGTCGACCTCGGTGGCGTCTTCGAGAAATTGATCGATAAGCACAGGCTGTCCCTGGGCCACAACGAAGGCCTCGGCGACGAACCGCTCGAACTGTACCATGTCATAACAGATTTCCATGGCTCGGCCGCCAAGTACGAAGCTCGGCCGCACGAGCGAGGGGAAGCCGACCTTAGCCGCTTCGCTCCGAGCCTGGCTCATGTTTCGAGCAATGCCGTTGGCCGGCTGCTTCAGGCCTAGCCGGAACAACATCTGCTGAAATTTCTCGCGATCCTCGGCCATCTCAATCGTGTCGACACTGGTCCCGATGATCGGTACGCCGGCGCTGGTCAGGGCCCGGGCCAGATTGAGCGGTGTCTGTCCGCCGAATTGCACGATCACGCCGTCCGGCTGGATCCGATCGTGAATATTGAGCACGTCCTCGGTCGTGAGCGGCTCAAAGAAGAGGAGGTCGGACGTGTCGTAATCGGTGCTCACCGTTTCTGGGTTGCTGTTGACCATCACCGATTCGATCCCCATCTCTCGAAGGGCGAAGCTGGCGTGGCAGCAGCAGTAGTCGAACTCGATCCCCTGGCCGATCCGGTTCGGCCCGCCGCCGAGAATCATAATCCGCTTTTTGCCGGGTTTCTTAGGCGGCGTTTCGTCCTCTTCTTCGTAGGTGCTGTAGTAATAGGGCGTATAGGCCTCGAACTCGGCGGCGCAGGTGTCGACCGATTTGTAGGTGGGAACGATGCCGAGCGACTTGCGATACGCCCGCACATCCATCTCCGTCGCCTGCCAGATAGTGGCTAGCTGCCGGTCGGAAAAACCGTACTGCTTGGCTCGCCGCAACGTGTCCGGATCGACAGCCGACAGAGACCCGATGGCCCGCAGCCGTTCTTCCATTTGGACGATCGCGGCCAGTTGGTCGAGAAACCAGATGTCGATCTTCGTCAGGTCGTGGATCTGCTCGACGGTCAGCCCGCTCTTGAGTGCATAGCGCAGATGCCAGACCCGCTCCGAATTCGGAACGGCTAGTTTGGCCCGGATATCGTCTTCAGTCGGCTGTTCGTCGGTCCCCCACTTGTCCTTGCCATCGCAGCCAAAGCCGAACGCGCCGACTTCCAGGCCGCGGAGCGCCTTCTGAAATGACTCCTTGAACGTGCGGCCGATGGCCATCGTTTCACCGACGCTTTTCATTTGCGTGGTCAGCGTGGCGTCGGCTTCGGGGAACTTTTCAAAAGCAAACCGGGGAATCTTCGTCACGACGTAGTCAATCGTCGGCTCGAAGCATGCCATCGTCTTGCGCGTAATGTCGTTCGGCAGTTCATGTAGTCGATAGCCGACGGCCAGTTTGGCGGCGATTTTGGCGATGGGGAAGCCGGTCGCCTTGCTGGCCAGGGCCGAGCTGCGGCTGACGCGAGGGTTCATCTCGATAACGATCATCCGACCCGTTTGCGGGTGGGTAGCGAACTGGATGTTCGAGCCGCCCGTTTCGACGCCGATTTCGCGGATGATCGCGAGGCTGGCGTCGCGCATCCGTTGGTATTCCTTGTCGGTCAGCGTCTGGGCCGGGGCGACCGTGATGCTGTCGCCGGTGTGCACTCCCATTGGGTCGAAGTTCTCGATTGAGCAGATGATCACGACATTGTCATCCATGTCGCGCATCACCTCCATCTCGTACTCTTTCCAGCCGAGAATGCTCTCTTCGATCAGCACCTCGTGAACGGGCGACTGATCGAGGCCGCGGCGGACGAGCATGTCGAACTCGTCCCGGTTATAGGCGATCGCTGAACCGCTGCCGCCGAGCGTAAAGCTGGGGCGGACGACAGCCGGCAGGCCGACCTCTTCCATCACGCGGCGGGCGTGCTCGATCGTCTTGACCGTCTCGCCACGGCAGCACTCCATGCCGATTTTTTCCATCGCAGCTTTGAACTGCGCCCGGTCCTCGGCTTTGTCGATCACTTCGGGCCGCGCGCCGATCATTTCGACGCCATACTTGGCCAGGACGCCGTGCTTAGCCAGGTCCATTGCCAAGTTCAGTCCTGTCTGGCCGCCGAGCGTCGGCAGGATCGCATCAGGCCGCTCCTTGATGATCACCTTTTCGACGATTTCCCACGTGAGCGGCTCAATGTACGTCCGCTCGGCCGTCTCGGGATCGGTCATGATCGTGGCCGGATTGCTGTTGACCAGAACGACCTCGTATCCCTCCTCGCGCAGGGCCTTGCAGGCCTGGGTGCCCGAGTAGTCAAACTCGCATGCTTGGCCGATCACGATCGGTCCGGAACCGATGAGCAGGATTTTCTTGAGATCGGTGCGTTTGGGCACGGCACGAAGCTTCCTTGGGGCAAGAGCAAAGGGAGGGAGGGCGCGAAGACAGCCGAGGCGCACGCCAACTGCCCTATGGACAACCGCGTGCCGACTAAAATCCCTCGAAATTAACATCCCCTTGGCCCTGGCGACAAGGGGCAGCGGAACGAACGACATTCTCAGCGGCCTGCCGATAGCCGGCTATTCGTAGCGCAGCGCTTCGATCGGATCGAGCATGCTCGCCCGGCGGGCCGGGTAAAAGCCAAAAAAGACGCCCACCGCCGCGGCAAAGACGAACGCCAGAATTGCCGACGGAATCGAGATCACGATCGGCCACTTGGTGCCGCTCGTCAGGCTGTTGATCAGCATCGTGATGGCGACTGACGAGCCGCAGCCGAGCGCGAAGCCAATGACCCCGCCGAAGCAGGAGAGCAGAATCGCCTCGATCAGAAATTGCCACAGAATGTCGTACGAAGTGGCGCCGACGGCCATCCGGATGCCAATCTCGCGGGTTCGCTCGGTCACGCTAACAAGCATGATGTTCATGATCCCCACGCCGCCCACGACGAGCGAAATGCCGGCGACCGACGCGAGCATCATCGTCAGCGTGCCGGTGATGACCCCCAGCATGTTGGCGATTTCCACGGAAGTCCCCACATTAAAATCGAGTGGGTCCCCCGGGTGAATCCGGTGTCGTTCGGCGAGGAGCTGCGTGATCTCGGACTTGGCCTCCATGATCTGCCCGGTGGACCGGGCCGAACACATGATCGCCCCCACATTGTCAAATTCCGAGCCTTGCAGCCGCTTGCGCATGGTGGTGTAAGGCATCAGGACGATGTCGTCCTGATCGTTCCCCACCAGATCGGCCCCCTTCTTTTCCAGAACGCCGAGCACTTCGAAGGGAACGCCTTTGATCCTCACCTTGCGGCCGATCGGATTGGTCGTTTGAAACAGCTTAGCAACGATCGAGTGGCCGATAATGCACACCGGGGCCGCCGAATTGACCTCGCTTTCGCCGAAAAAATCGCCGCTCCGCAGCGGCCAGTTGCGCACCGTCAAATAGTCGGGGCCGACGCCAAACATCTCCTGCGGGCTGTAGTTCGAGTTGCCGTAGATCAATTGGGCCTGCGTGCCAACGATCGGCGTCGCGGCGACGACCGTGCCGCATTCGCGGGCGATGGCGTAAGAGTCGGCAGCAGTGAGCGTGACCGATCGTCCTTGGCGAACGCCAGCCCGCCGCTGCGCGCCGGGAAAGACGATAACTACGTTGGTGCCGAGTCCTTGTAGCTGGCCTTGAACCAGGGCGCTCGCACTCTGGCCGAGCGAGACCATCGCCGTGACGGCCGCAATGCCGATCACGACGCCCAGGACCGTAAGTCCCGCGCGGAGCTTGTTCTTGGCCAAAGCCCGGGCGGCGATTCGGATCGTCAGAAAGATTCCCATACCGGCAACTGTACTCAAACGAACGATCCGGTGCGAAGCGAGCCGAGTTCTCGACCCGGCGGTCAGCCTCCCCACGCCTTGGGCGGCTCGATGCCAGTGACAAGTTTGTCGCCCACTTTCAGCTCGCCCGAGACCAACTCTGTGAACCGGCTGTCCGACAGACCGGTGACGACCTCGACCGCCCGCAGCTTGAGGCCGTCGGCGACCCACACGTGGCGCGTGTTGCGGCTCTGGCGAGCATCGGCTCGCTCCTGGGCCGAAAGACCGATTTCCTGGACTTCGCCCGCATCGGCCGGCGCTTGCTCCTCGAGCTTTCCCTCGAGCAGGGCCTTGTCGGCTTCACGCACGAGGTGCGAATCCGGAAAGTAGCGCAAGGCTGCATTCGGGATCTTCGGCACTTTCGATCGCCGATCGACCTCAAACGACAGGCTGGCGGTCATTCCTGGTAAGAGCTTCAGGTCAGGATTGGGAGCCGCCACAATCACCGGATAGGTCACCACGTTCTGCGTCGTCGTCGAGCTGAGGCGAATCTCTTCGATCTCGCCCGTAAACAGCTCGTCCGGATAGGCATCGACGGTGAATGTAACGGGGAGCTTGCTCGCCTGCGCCCGTTTGATCAGGCCGATATCCGCCTCGTCCACCGAAGCATGCACATGCATCTTCTTGCGGAGGTCCGGCGCGACGATGAACAATTCCGGCGTTTGGAACTGCGCCGCGAGCGTTTGCCCCGGATCGATCTTGCGGTCGATCACCACGCCGTCGACCGGCGAAACGATTTCGGTGTACTCCAGATTCAGCAGCGAATTGTCGAGCGAGGCGGAGGCCTGCGCCACGGAAGCCTCGGCCACCTGAATCTCGGCCTCGAGCGCCACCCGGTCGAAGTGAACTTGATCGATCTGGGCCTGCGAAATGAACGCCGGATCCTCGGCTTGCAAGGCCATCGCCCGATTCTCGTTGTTAATCGCCCGCTGATGCTGGGCTTTCACCCGCTCGATGTCCGCCAGCCGGATGAGCAAGGTCGCCAGATCGCGGACGGCGTTCGCTTCATAAATTCGCGGATCGATCCGCGCCAGCAACTGCCCTTTTTTCACTTCGTCGTTGAACTCAACGTACAACTCGTCGATCGGCCCCGAGACAAACGAGCCAATCGAAATCTGCAAGACCGGCTTCACTTCGCCCGTCGAATTGCGAACGGCGACGATATTCCCTTCCTCGACTTCGGCGAGCCGCCACTTGGGCACGTTGCGCGTTTGCCACCACTGGCTGACGGGACTGTACGCCGCGTAGCTCACTCCTACCAGCACCAGGAGCATGACCAGCAGGATCGCAAGCTTTTGCATCGACCAGGGAGAATGCGAGAAAATTTGGAAGCCGGCGCGGGATGCGGCAGGTAATACGTCAGTGTAATCTGAAAGGTCAATCGTAAGCGGGTCAGTTATTGCGCAGGTCACCAGACGCAGAATTCCGCTTCTGACCTTCTACCCGAGTGTCGGCTTCGCAGTTTCAACGCAGGACGTAAACCCTTGGCCCTCATCGAGTTGCGCGATATTTCTAAGATTTACGACTTGGGGGAAGTCAAGGTCGAAGCGCTCGTCGATGCCAATCTCCACATCAAGCAGGGGGAATACGTCGCCCTGATTGGCCCCTCGGGTTCGGGGAAATCGACTCTTATGAACACGCTCGGCTGTCTCGACCGGCCAACCACCGGCTCCTACCTCCTGGCGGGGGAAGAGGTCGCCGATATGTCGGGAGACCAACGGGCCAAGATCCGCAATCGGCGGATCGGCTTTGTGTTTCAGAATTTCAATCTGCTGGCTCGGACTTCCGCCCTGGAGAATGTGGAACTGCCGCTACTCTACTCGCGCCACCTTTCGGCCCGACAGCGTCACGAGCGGGCGATCGACAAGCTCAAACTCGTGGGACTCGGCGATCGGCTCGATCATCATCCGAGTCAGCTTTCCGGCGGGCAGCAGCAGCGGGTAGCGATCGCCCGGGCACTGGTCAATGAACCGGCAATCCTGATGGGGGACGAACCGACCGGAAATCTCGACAGCAAGACCAGCCGGGAGGTGATCACGCTGTTTCGCGAACTGAATGAGAAGGAGGGGATCACGGTCATCCTGGTGACCCACGACCAGAACGTAGCCGCCAACGCCCGGCGGACAATCGTCCTGCGGGATGGGCGGATCGTAGCCGACACGACGAACTTCGCCCAGGCGCAAGAAGCCCTCCAATCGTCAGCCATTGCCTAGCCCGCGCGTCTGACTCAACCGGCGCGACTGGAATAATCGGCGTGACAAGGTAATCCGGCAGATCGAGATTGTCTGCTACAAGCGGATCGGCGCGCCGAACAAAGTTGGCATGCGATCGGTCTCTCTTCTCCTCGCGGCAGCGGCAATCTTTGCGCTGCCCTTACAACCGGCACAGTTTGCCGTGGCGCAGTCCCCTGCTTCGCCAACCACTCCTGCGGAGGGGTACGCTCCTCCTGCGCCCGCACTGCCAATTCCCCAGCCGACCGCGCCGCTAGCTGCCACCGAGGTTCTCCCGGCCGTTAGTCCGCAGCCGCAGACGATTCTGCCTCCGCCCCTCGTGCCCGACTCTCCGACGACCGCTTGCCCGCCGCAAGCGGTTCCATGGAGGGTGATTTACCCGGAAGAGCGATCGCTGCAGATTCGCGGGCCGGCACAAATGCGCTACGTGCCGCTTCCCCCAACCGCCGCGCCTCCCACGGTCAGCCGGCGCGATCCGGAAGAAGCGACGATTCGGCTGTCGCTCGACGATGCGATTCGCATTGCGCTCGAGAACGACCGCGTGGTCCGCGTGCTGGCTGGCGCGACCGCGGTGAACTCGGGCCGGACGATCTACGACGTGGCGATTGCGGCGACGCAGATCGACCAGCAGCAGGCCCGGTTCGATCCGTTCCTCACGGTCAACAACAACTGGGACTATCTCGATCTGCCGTCGGCCTTTCCCGACCCGATCGATCCCGACCAGTCGATCATTGGCGGCGTGACGAACAACCATTACCGCCTGAATGCGGCGGTCGTGAAAGAAAATCCGCTGGGCGGCGAGTGGCGAATTGGCTTTGACGCGACCGACGCGCGGCGGAGCCCGGGCGATTTCCTGCTGAATCCAGAATCCAACACGGCGGCCGAGATCCGCTACACGCAGCCGCTCTTGCAGGGTTTTGGCCGAGAGGTCAATCTCGCCCCGATCGTCCTGGCGCGGATCGACACCGAGCGGTCGTTCTTCCAGCTCAAGGACGCCGTCCAGGAGCAGGTCCGGGGCGTCATCGAAGCCTACTGGAATCTGGTGGCGGCGCGGGTCGATGTGTGGGCAACGGAGCAGCAAGTCAAACAAGGAGAGTTTGCTAAAACCTTAGCGGAGAAAGAATGGCAAACAGGTAATAAGGACAAGTCGGATTTCCTCCAGGCACAAACGTCGTGGTACACATTCCAGGCAAATCTGATTGCCGCGCGAAATAATGCGATCCAGCGCGAGGCAGCGCTGCGTAACTTGCTCGGCTTGCCTCCCTGGGACCGTGCGCTGTTGGTCCCTTTCACCGAGCCGACCACGGAGCGTCTCGAACCCGACTGGGGGCAGTTGGTCGAACTGGCGGCTGGGAGGCGGCCCGACCTCATCGAGCTGAAGTTGATTCTGGAGGCCGACGAGCAGCAGATCATCGTGGCCAACAACAACGCCCGGCCGCGGCTCGATGCGGTGGGACTCTATCGCTGGAATGGACTGAGCGGCGAAATGCCGAGTGGAAACGGGCTCTCGTCGGCGGCGGGACAATTCAACGACTGGACGATGGGAGTCAATTTCTCGGTACCGCTGGGCCTGCGTCAAGCGCGGGCCCAGCTTCGACAACGGGAACTGATCTTGGCCCGCGACCAGGCGAATCTCGATCAGGGACTCCACGCCGTTTCGCACAATCTCGCGACGACGGTGCGAGCTCTGGATGAATCCTACATGCAGTACGAGGCATTTCGAGCAGCGAGAGATGCGGCGACGCAGAATCTTCCCATTCAGGCGGCAACCTGGAGAAATGGAACGACAAACTTTTTGAATGTGCTGCAAGCCATCACCGACTGGGGCAACTCGGTGCGCAGCGAGGCCACGGCTCTCTCAAACTACAACACGCTGCTGGCCGAACTCGAACTACAGACCGGCACAATCCTGGAAACGCATGGCGTGCGGTTCTACGAAGAGCGGTTCGGCGCGATCGGGCCGCTGGGCCGGCGACATCCTGCTCCCTATCCGGCGATGAATCCGCCGGGGCCCAATGCCGAGCGACATCCAGAAGGCTCGCGGGCCGCCGAGCAGTTCTTCAATCTGACGCCGCCCGTGAATCCTCCTGAGCCGCGGCGCCCCATGTTTCCGCCAGCTGCGCCGCCGATCGCACCGACGCAGTAGGCTGTCGCCGCGCGTTGGGCAGCGGCAGACGCATGGCCGCAATCTCGGCAACCCGAGCTCTTCTCGTTCATTTACTTTGGCGACGCCCAGAACGACGTCCGCTCGATGTGGTCGCGCGTGATTCGCGAGGCCTACAGCGACGCTCCCAAGGCGAAGTTCATGCTGCATGCGGGCGATCTGATCAATCGGGCCGAGTCCGATGCCGAGTGGGGCGAATGGCATGGCGCGGGAGCCTGGCTCAACGCCATGATTCCGAGCGTTCCGGTTCTGGGGAACCACGAGCAGGCGCGCGACGAGGAGGGAAACCGCCGACTGTCGCACCACTGGCGGCCACAATTCGCCTTGCCCGAAAATGGTCCGCCGGGGCTCGAGGCGACCTGCTACACGCTTGTCTACCAGAACCTGCGGATCATCGGCCTCGATAGCAACCGCGAGATCGAGAAGCAAGCGGCCTGGCTCGAGCAGGTACTCCAGGAGAACAAGTGGATCGAGCGGAATGTGACGCACTTCGGCGGCCCGCGGAAGTCAGGGGAAGATTGCCACGAAACGGCCGCGGCTCAACTTGCCAACTTGCA
>JALORD010000503.1 GCA_025459145.1 Pirellulaceae bacterium
GATTACCGATTTTTACGAAGGTCGGCCCGAAAGCGATCTCGTCGCCCAGACGCGGATCATGGCCGACAGCGGCCTGCGGATGATCGGCCTCGGCGCGCTCGGCTTCGACGCCCGCCCGTCGTACAACAAATCGACGGCCAGCAAGCTGCGCAAGGTAGGCATGGACATCCTCGTCTGCACGCCCGAAAAGCTGGCCGAGTGCATGGCCGAGATCATTCGCGGGTAGCGGGTGTTACAAAACCCAGACAGCGGTAAGGTATTACCTTTGGCTGGATTCCCGCACCTGTCGCTATTGCGCAACCCCAAAGCGCAGTAGTTTTCCTGCGTCGACGTCGACAGAACTTCGCGAATCTCGCTCATCATCAAGGTTGTGTCGACAGTGGGAGATTCGGTTCGGTGCGCCGGACGGCAGTTAACTGGAGTCTCTTGTCGAGGATGACCGGCCGGTCTGGTAAAAACTTTTGAAAGCCTGGGTCCCCCGCCACTTCATACGAGGTGGCATCGTTTGTCGCTGAAGTCCGTGTCGACGTCGACAGAACTTTGCGAACTTCGCTCTTCATTGAGGTTGTGTCGACAGGCGGGAGCGACATTTGTTTGTTCGGTGCGCCGGACGGCAGTTAACTGGGGTCCCAATTAGAGCCCGACGGGCAGGTCAGGTAAAAACGCTTCGTGGCATGGGTCCCCCTGGGGTAGCTTTGCCTAAGAACGTGTCGTGCAAATAGCAACGTCTGCTGGCGAGCTGCCGGTCGCGCCATTCCGGGTGGGAGATCTGGCGAACTCTCTCAATGCTCACCTGCAGGAGCCGCAGCTCGATGCCTCCTTGGAATCTCCTTCAGACGCTAAGCGAGTCCATCGTTCTAGGCAGTGACGATAGGCTAGATCAGCACGCCGCTGCATTGCGGTCCGCACTCTGCCGACGAACCGTGTCCACACTGTCGACGTCGACGAAACCTCGCCAAAGTCGGGTGTGAGCGGGGTTGTGTCGACAGCTAATCGGTCACTCGGGGGCACCGTCTTTTTCATGGATTCTCGCCGAGTGGCAGCGAAGTTTCCAGGCGCGGCATCGACAAAACCGTCTTCACGTCCGAGATCCCAGAGGTTTTGTCGACGTCGACACAAGCATTTCGTCGAGCCGTTCGCGGCTTGGTCATTTAACACGACCAGCGACTATCGTTCACCGCTCGCCAGCAATTGCTTGGGTCTTCTGCGCCGCAGCCCGTAGGTTATAGAAACGCCTTTCCGATTCCGTCGACATCGACGAAACCTCGCCAAAGCAGAGTTAGACGGGGGTTGTGTCGACAGCCAGTACCCGCGTCGCAATCTGTCACCCAGGCTTTCATGGGCCGTTATCAATCTGCAGGCACTTCGCGTCGACAGAACCCTGGCGATCCCCGAGTAATTGTGAGTTCCGTCGACGTCGACACTTCACACGCGGCTAGGTTCGTGAGCGACGGATGAGCTCCGGAGCAGGCTGATGATTTGGTGTTTCTCTACTTCTGACAGAGCAGGCCAGAGCGTAATCAGCTCTGCCAAGAAGGGGTCACAATCGGTCGAACTACTCGCGAATCCGCCATCCGTGGCTACAGATATGGAGCGCACGGTGTCGAAACTGCACTTTTCCCGGGAATTATCGGGTTGTTCGAGTCCTGTGCCGCCCATTCCTTATTGCTTGGGATTTGTAAACTCGCGGAGCCCTGCGGGTTTATGCGGTTCGATTCCCCCGCATTCGGGCTGCAAGTGGGGAGGTGCGAAGCCTTGCTTGTACCCTCACGGAGCGCCCCCTCCTGACGGCCCGATATTGCTGGGTGTGCTTGCTGCGGGCCACGTACGCAGCCGCAATGTGACTTCCGAAAGACTCGCCCTTTTCGTCGCCCGCCTGGACTGCAGTCTACCGATCCATTTCCATTTGGCAGCGCCGCCGCTCGCAGCCGTTGCTCAGTGAGCAGAAGAGCTCGCGAGGGATGCTTCGACTTGCTCTTCGTGTTCCTTTTTCTTTTCGAGTGGCGATGTGGGGGATCCAAAGAGCTTCACGATCACGTAGTAGAACACGGGCGTCAGGAAGATGCCGAAAATTGTCACCCCAAGCATCCCCGAGAAGACAGCGATTCCGAGGGTGCTCCGCATTTCCGCTCCCGCGCCAACCGCCAGTGCCAGCGGCACCACGCCTAAGATGAACGCCAGCGAGGTCATGATGATCGGCCGCAACCGCAGGCGGCAGGCTTCGACGGTCGCGTCCGCCGGGGTCGCCCCTTGAGCCGACTTTTCTTTGGCAAACTCAACAATCAGGATCGCGTTCTTCGCCGCCAGGCCGACTAAGACCACAAAGCCAATCTGCACGAAAATATTGATGTCCATCCCGGCGATCGCCACGCCGATCACCGACGACAAGAGGCACATCGGGACCACCAAGATCACGGCCAGCGGCAGCGTGAGGCTCTCGTACTGAGCGGCCAGGACCAGGAACACGAGCACGACGGCCGCGATGAACACGTAAATGGCGGTGTTTCCGGCCAGAATCTGCAAGAGCGTGAGTTCGGTCCACTGGATGTCGGTCCCCTGCGGCAATTCGCGCTCGGCGACCCCTTCCACCATCTGAATGACGGTACCGGAACTGACTCCCGGCAGTGAGCCGCCATTCACCGCCGCAGCCGTCTTGCCGTTGTACCGAATCACCAGAGCCGGTCCGCCGATTTCGGAGACGGCAGCGACACTCCCCAGCGGCACCATTTCGCTCTTCGCGTTACGAACCTTAAGCTGGCGAACTTGTTCCGGGCTGAGGCGGAACTGCGGGTCCCCCTGGAGGTTAACTTGCCAGGTGCGCCCGAATTGATTGAAGTCGTTCGTGTAGTAGCCGCCCAAATAGAGCTGCAGCGTGAGGAACACTTCATTAAGCGGTACCCCCATCGCCTTGCACCGCTCGCGGTCGATGTCAACAAACATTTGCGGTGTGCGGGCCCGGAAGGCACTGAATAGTCCCACGAGTCCCGGCTGTTCGTTACCGCTGGCGGCCAAGCCGTCGGCAGCTTCCTGCAGACCGTCGAAGCCGAGCGTTCCCAGATCGCGAACCATCACCTTGAAGCCGCCGGCGCTCCCCAGACCGTCGACCGCGGGCGCCCCGAACACCGCCACCGAGGCCTCCTGCACTTCGCGATAACAGGCCGCGCGGAGTTTCGAAGCGATCGCATCGGCACCCATTTCGCCGCCATGTCGGTTGTGAAACTCGTCAAGCACGACGTAGACCGTGCCGTAATTCGAGCCGATCGCGTTCTGAACGATGGATTGGCCGGAAATCGTGATCGTGTGCGCGACGCCGGGGATTCCGCCAGTCGCGCTAGCGCCATGTTCGTTGCTGCCATGTTCTCCCTCGCCGTGATCGCCTTCCGAATGGCCGGCCGCGGCGGTTCCTTCGCCCCGGGCGATCTTCTCGATCTGCGCCATCACCGCCTGCGTTCGTTCGAGCGAGGCCGAATCGGGCAGCCGCACATCGACGAGCAGATACCCCTTGTCCTGCGAGGGAATAAACCCGATAGGGACGCGAGTAAAGCTGAAATAAGTCAAATAGAGTAGACCGCCGTAGATCACCAGGACAATCACGCTGACCCTGAGGAGCAAGCCGACGCCACGGCTGTAGGCATCCGCCGTCACCTTGAAGCCCGCGTTGAACAGATTGAAGAACCAGCCCAAGAGCAGGTTAATGAGCCAGGTGAGCGGATCGCGCTGCTCGTGCTTCGCCCGCAGCAACAGGCCGCACAGGGCCGGGCTGAGCGTCAGCGAGTTGACCGCTGAGAAGAAGGTCGAAACGGCGATCGTGAGGGCAAACTGGCGGAAGAACTGCCCCGTGATCCCGGGGATTACCGCGCACGGGATGAAGACGCACATCAAGACGAGCGAAATGGCGATGATCGGCCCGGTCACTTCGCTCATCGCCTTGCGGGCGGCCTCTTTGG
>JALORD010000092.1 GCA_025459145.1 Pirellulaceae bacterium
GGCCGCGGCACGCCCTGATCTCCGCTAAGTCGCGCTGCCAACGACACTTAGGCACGCTCGCCTGCCACTTGGCGCGCGGTTTGCCTAATTGCGATCCAAACGCTGCAACTCGCGCAGTTTTGACAGCCCCGTTGTTGGCAGGCACAGGCCCCTCCTATTGGTAGGCCACCTTGCCTGCCCCCGCCGCAGGGCGATTTTTCGTACACGTCCGCATTTTTTTGATATCACGCCACGGGAGGAATGTTTCGTATGGCGACCGCAACGAAAGAGAAGAAGTCGGCCAAGACCCAGCTCAAGCTGCAGCCGCTGGGAGACCGGGTTGTTGTGAAGCGGGAATCGAGCGAAGAGCGGACAGCGGGAGGCATCGTCCTGCCCGACTCGGCCAAGGAAAAGCCCCAGCGCGGGACGATCGAGGCGGTGGGCAATGGTAAGCTGCTCGACGACGGCAGCCGCGGTCAATTGCAGGTCAAAGTAGGTGACCGCGTGCTCTTTACTTCGTGGGCCGGTGAGACGTTCAAGGTCGGCGACGAGGAGCTGCTCCTCATGCGCGAAGAAGACATCCTGGCCGTGCTGGAAGACTAGTGTCGCTATCTACGAGTCGGAAACCGGAAACAAAGCCGTTTCCCGAAAGCTCGGATTTCAGCGCCTCCCCAGCCACTCAGACAAATCAACGAACACTCAGGAGTTATTAATCCATGCC
Organism: Pirellulaceae bacterium; assembly: GCA_025459145.1. Lineage (GTDB taxonomy): Bacteria > Planctomycetota > Planctomycetia > Pirellulales > Pirellulaceae > CAYLLN01. The sequence continues at coordinate 701 of JALORD010000092.1, forward strand.
CAAGATTATCGCCTTCGATCAAGAGGCCCGCGAAGCAATTCGCCGCGGCGTCAGCAAGTTGGCCCGCGCAGTCAAGGTCACGCTCGGTCCCAAGGGCCGCAACGTCATCCTGCAAAAGAGCTTCGGCTCGCCGACGGTGACCAAGGACGGCGTGACCGTCGCCAAGGAAATCGATCTGGAAGACGTGTACGAAAACATGGGGGCCCGGATGGTCCGCGAAGTCGCCAGCAAGACGAGCGACGTCGCAGGCGACGGCACCACGACAGCCACCGTCCTGGCCGAAGCGATCTTTAACGAGGGCCTCAAAGCCGTTGTCGCCGGGGTCAACCCCGTGCAGATGAAGGCCGGCATCGAGAAAGCCGTGGCCGACATTGCCGAGAAGCTCGGCAAGATGTCAATCAAGATCAAGGACAAGGCCGAGATGGCCAACGTCGCTTCGATCGCCGCGAACAATGACCGCGAGATCGGCAATCTGCTCGCCGACGCGATGGAAAAGGTCGGCAAGGACGGTGTGATCACCGTCGACGAAGGGAAGAGCCTCGCCACCGAAACCGAGTGGGTCGAGGGGATGCAGTTCGATCGGGGCTACCTGTCGCCCTACTTCGTGACCGATCCGAGCACGATGACGGCGGTGCTCGAGAATCCCTACATCCTCGTGTTCGAGAAGAAGCTCACGCAGATCAAGGATCTGGTGCCGCTGCTCGAAGCGGTCGTTCAGCAGGGGAAGCCGCTCTTGATCGTCTGCGAAGATGTCGAAGGCGAAGCCCTCGCCACGCTCGTCATCAACCGCCTCCGCGGCACTTTTCAGTGCTGTGCGGTCAAGGCGCCCGGCTATGGCGACCGCCGCAAGGCGATGCTCGAGGATATTGCGATCCTCACCGGCGGTGTGGCGATCTTCGAGGCCCTCGGGACCAAGCTCGAGAACGTCCCACTGGCGGACCTCGGCCGGGCCAAGAAGGTGGTGATCGACAAGGACAACACGACGATCATCGAAGGCGCTGGCAAGACGGCCGACATCAAGGCCCGAATCGACCAACTCCGCCGCGAGATCGAAATCAGCACTAGCGACTACGACCGCGAGAAGCTCGAAGAGCGCCTGGCGAAGCTTTCTGGCGGCGTGGCCAAGGTCAATGTCGGCGGTGCGACCGAAAGCGAAGTCAAGGAGAAGAAGGCCCGTGTCGAGGACGCCCTGCATGCGACCCGTGCAGCCGTTCAGGAAGGCATTCTTCCTGGCGGCGGCGTCGCCCTGCTCCGCGCTTCGTCACAAGTGAAGCCCAGCGAAGATTTGAGCCACGACGAAGTGGTCGGCTACAACATCGTACTTCGCTCCTGCCGGGCGCCGCTCACGATGATCGCCACCAACGCCGGCCAGGACGGCGGCATCGTTTGCGAGCGCGTGATCGAAGGGAAAGGGAACTTTGGCTACAACGCCCTGACCAACACCTACGAGGATCTGGTCAAGGCGGGCGTGATCGACCCGACGAAGGTCGCCCGCACCGCGCTGGCCAACGCCGCCAGCGTTAGCACGCTGCTCCTGACCAGCGACGCCCTGATCGCCGAAAAGCCCAAGGAAGGCAAAGCGGCGAAGGGTCACGGCGGCGACCACGACATGTACTAGGTTTCACATCCCGCGTGCCCGCCCTTATTTCCCGCTTGAACAGGGATGCCGTGAGGGCCTGAGCGGGCTAGCGAAGCCAATCACGACGGGCTCGCCGAAGACATCGGCGGGCCCGTTTCTTTGCGTCGGTTCGTTTTCATGGTGCGCTCCGGTGCGCTTTCGCTCACCGTCGAAGTGCGCGAACCCGTACCTTCCTGTCGCCGTAGAACGAAATAATACCCCTCACCGCGGGTCCACGGCTCCCAGTGAGTCGTGGACCCGTTTGTTTTGGGGGGATCGCGGATCGCCCGCCGCAGGACCTATCCAGCAAACCGCCGCTAATCACGCTCTTGCGCCCCAAGTCAAACGCCAAACGCATGTTGCGGCGACCGACCAATGGGGATAGATTCTGGGCAGGTTGCGGCAGGAAGGCGGCGCGATGCGTCAAGACGTTTCCGGCTCAATCGAGCTTGTCCCACGCCAACGACCGACCACTAAGGATCTCGAAATGTCATATCGGCACCTGATGGTTTTGGCGCTATTCGCAAGTTTGCCGCTTGGAATGTGGGGCTGTACTTCGGGGAATTCGAAGCCGGTCGAGGACATATCGGACAACGAGCCGGATTCCAACGACGCACCAGTCGCAGCAGACAACATTGCGCCGCAAGCTCCCGTGGAATTCAAGTTTGGCGACCTCATCGAGCCATTCTCCCCTCCCACGCTCGACGAATTGAACGAAACCGTCGAGTGGCAGGATCGCCCCGTCCTGGATTCGCTTGCACTACTTCGGGAAAAGTTGGCCAAAGAGCAACCGCTCGCAACGGTGGAGCAAGCGCTCGCCTTGAAAAACGACAGCCCTGCCGACAACGAGAAAATCAAGAGCGCCCTGGGGCAACTGCCGGAATCAGAAGACAAGGTTAACTGGGACGCCGAGATCAATCGGCACGGATACGGCGACGTAAACAGTACCAATCCGCTGTTATCTAGTTCCGTGATCGAATCGGAGGTCACCGGTCTCATGGCCTTTGGCCTATTCAGTTTCGACTGGCAATTCAATCCGTTCGCCAGCAGCGACACGGTGAAGTCGTGGCAAACGAGCAAGGACGGGATGATCGACAAGGTGGTGATGCGCGACGACTTGACCTGGTCGGATGGCACGCCGATTACGGCCCACGATGTAGTCCACAGCTTTAAAGCCATCATGACCTCAGCGATTCCGATTCCGGCACTGCGAAGTGGCACCGATAAGCTCAAGTGGGTCGAGGCGTACGACGACCACACTCTTGTCTATTTTCAGAAGGAGCCTTATGCGACAAATGTCTGGACTTTAAACTTCTCCGTCGTCCCCAAGCACATCTATCCGGAGGAGAAGCTGGCCGCTGATCCTACGCTCGTCAACGATCCGTACTTTGTCAAACTAGAGAACGCACCGGTCGTCGGCGGCCCGTATGTGATCAAGTCTCGTACGCGTGGCCAGGAAATCATTCTCGAGCGGCGCGACAGCTACTACGAGCACGATGGGAAGCAGGTGCGCGACAAGCCCCATTTCAAGACGATTCGCTTTCGCATACGGCCGGACCTTTCAGTGGCGCTCCTCGCCCTCAAGGCGGGTGACATTGATGAGATGCAACTCGCTCCTGAAATGTGGCGGACACAAACGAACGACGCCGAGTACTATCGCACCAACACCAAGGCGTCGGCTCTCGAATGGACCGAGTTCCACTTTGTTTGGAATCTTGCCGATCCGCTGTTTGCCGATAAACGTGTACGCAAGGCTCTCGCGTATGCCATGGACTATGAGGAGCTAATTGAGCGACTTCGTTACGGACTCGACGAACAGTGCAGCGGTGTGTTCCATCCTTCGGCGAAGTGGGCACCGCAACCTGCCCCGCCGCTATTCGTCCAAGATCTCGACAAGGCAGAAGAATTACTCGACGAAGCCGGCTGGACCGACAGCGACGGTGACGGCATTCGTGACAAGATCGTCGATGGGAAGAAAGTCGATTTTCGTTTCAGCATGCTTACGGTCAACAAGCAGGATCGAGTTGATATCTGCACGCTAATGCGCGAGTGCCTCGATCAAATTGGCATCAAGTGCGACATCAAAGCGCTCGAGTTCCCCGTCGTCGTCGACAATCTGCATAAGAAGCAATTTCAAGCCGCATTCGGCGGTTGGGGGACGGGAGCTGACCCTTACACCCTTGAGAACATTTTCAAGACCGGAGAGGAACGCAACTACGGCAGTTACTCAAGCCCCGAGGTCGACGAGTTGTTCGAGCAGGGTATGCTGGAACACGATCTCGAAAAGCGAGCGGAGATTTATCGCAAGATTGCGCTGCGTCTCTATGAGGATCAACCCTACACTTGGCTCTTCTATCAGAATGCGTTTTACGGGTTTAATAAGTCGCTCCGTGGCTACAATTTCAGCCCGCGTGGTCCGTATTCCTACGGCCCTGGCTTCGGCGCGATCTGGAAAGCCGCAACTCCGTGAGCCGAAGTTGGAGCGTCGGAGTAAAGTTGCGCAACGAGATACGGCGCATTTGGTCGGTCTGACCCGGACAGGACGTTCGCGATTGGCTACATGACGATTTATCTAATACGCCGGCTGTTGCTCGGATTCGTCACGCTGGTAGTTGTGACCGCTATCGTTTATGCGCTCATTCGTCATATGCCCGGCACGCCGCTTACCATGGCTGCCGAGAACATGGATCCCAGTCGGAAGATTAGCGACGAAGATTACGCGCTGATGAAGAAAGCGTATGGATTAGACAAGGATTGGTACGTCGCCTATTTCTACTGGATTGGCAATGTAGCTAGGGGAGATTTGGGAGCGTCCTTTCGCGAACGCAAACCGGTTGCCGGCGTCATCCTACAAAGGGTTGGCCCCACCTTGCTGCTCTCGGGGTTGTCGATCGTAATTACTTATATCGTCTCCGTGCCAATTGGCCTCTATAGCACTATGCGGAGCGGCAAGCTCGACGAGCGGACCACGAGTGTGCTTCTCTATGTACTCTATTCGTTGCCGACCTATGTCGCGGCGCTACAGCTCCTAGTAATTTTTTACCTGCGGTTGAAGGGGACTGATTGGCAGCTGAAACCAGGGATGGTTAGCGACGACTATGTGGACCTCTCACCCGTCGGAAAATTGCAGGATATCGGTGCTCACTTGATCTTGCCATTGATTTGCTTCACGTACGGCAGCCTTGCCTATTACAGCCGGTTCGTTAAAGCCAACATGGAAGAGGCAATTCGCCAGGATTACATTCGCACGGCTCGTGCCAAAGGCGTAGGTCCCATTCGGGTCCTTGTGATGCACGCCTTCCGAAACACGCTGATTCCCTTTGTGACGCTGGTCGGGCTGACACTCCCGGGAATTCTGAGCGGTTCTATCATCCTCGAGCAGATCTTCAGTTGGCCCGGCATGGGGAGCTTGTTCTTCGAATCGCTGACTTTTCGCGACTATCCAGTCATCATGGGCTTGGTCCTGATGTTCACGCTTTTGACGCTATTTGGCCAGTTGCTGGCTGATGTGCTCTACGCGATGGTCGATCCGCGTGTAACCTATAACTGAGGCGCACCTGCGCGGACGATGGCATCTCCTCCTTCATCTCGCGATCTTGCGACGCCAACGGTCACAGCACCGGCAGGGGCTGGTACGACAACTTCTGTTTCGCAGGGTCGCACGCCAAGCCGTGGTTTTTGGATGGAAGTGTGGCGGCGGTATCGCCGGAATTTCTTTGGCGTCGCAGCGCTCTTGTACGTACTAGTCCTGTCGGTTGTCGCGCTACTGTCGCCTGTGATCGTCGGGACGAAGCCAGTCATTTGCCGGTACAAAGGGCAAATCTCGGTACCTGCCCTGGGTTACTTCTACGAACCCTGGGAGGATCGGTCCACGGTGTCTCAAGAGCTGCGGAAGCGTTACACGCCGGAAAAGTTGAAGGAAAAGGATCCAGCAAGTTGGGCAATTTGGCCGTTCGTTTTTCAAGACCCTTTCCGAAGAGTGCGAGAGAATGAATGGCCGGGGCAGCCAGGTAATCCAAGCGGCGGCGATGGAAAGCCGAGTGCTGTCAATCTGCTTGGCACCAGCCAGCGGGGAGTGGATGTATTTGCGGTCCTAGTCCATGGGACCCGAGTCGCGCTTATGGTCGGTTTTGTCTCGACGGGTATTGCTGCAGCGATCGGCATGACGTTGGGTGCGATGGCCGGATACTACGGCGGCTGGGCGGATACGCTTCTCAGCCGCATGATGGAAATCATGATGTGCATTCCTACTCTCGTTCTCATCTTGGCGCTTTTGGCAATTGTCGATCGCCCCACGATTTGGCATACAATGGTGGTGTTGGGCGTTACGGGCTGGACTAGTATCGCTCGTCTGATGCGCGCAGAATTCCTCAAACTGCGCACTAGCGAGTACGTAACCGCAGCTCGTGCCTTGGGAGCCGGTCAAACTCGCGTGATGTTTCGTCATATCCTGCCCAACGCTCTTGCACCGGTCCTGGTGCCGATCTCGTTTGGCATCGCCTCCGCCATTCTCGTCGAAAATGCGCTGAGCTTTCTCGGGTTTAGTAGTCCGCCGCCCAGCGCGAGTTGGGGAACGCTTTTGAGTGCTGGCCAGCGCAACCTCGATATGTGGTGGCTCATCGTCTTTCCCGGCGCCGCCATCTTCCTCACCGTTCTGGCCTACAACCTGATCGGCGAGGGACTGCAGGAAGCGACCGACCCGCGGCTGCGGGAAGGGGCGAAGTAGGCTCAGGGTGCAAGATTCAGAGTTTCACGTTCCGGTTGCCGTCCGCGGCCTGCTACGTGAGTGCATACGTAGAACGACCAATGACCAATGACAAGCGACGCTTGAAATCGGTGCCCTACTAACTGCATTCCTGCATTCCATGCCCACTCCGCTCCTAGAAATCGAACACCTTGCGACGCATTTCCGCACTGACGACGGTGTGGTGAAAGCGGTCGACGACATTTCGCTCCGCGTCGAAGAGGGGAAGACGCTCGGCATCGTCGGCGAATCGGGATCGGGCAAGAGTGTGACTTCGTTTTCGGTGATGCGGCTTCTCTCCGGCACCGGCCAGATCGTGCAAGGCAAAATCGCACTCCTCGGCCGCGATCTGGTGAAGTTGCCTGAGCCGGAGATGCGGCGCATTCGGGGTAAAGAGATCAGTATGATCTTTCAGGAGCCGATGACCTCGCTCAACCCGGTTTTCACCGTCGGGTGGCAAGTCATGGAGGCGATCATGCTGCACCAAAAAGTGACCAAGGCCGAGGCCCGGGCCCGCACGATCGACCTTTTTCGCGAAGTAGGAATCCCCAAACCTGAACAACGCGTCGACTCCTACCCGCACCAGATGTCCGGCGGCCAGAAGCAGCGGGTGATGATTGCGATGGCCCTATCGTGCAATCCCAGGCTGCTCATTGCTGATGAACCAACGACCGCGCTGGACGTGACGATCCAGGCGCAAATCCTCGATATTCTCCGCCGTCTCCGCGACGAGCGAGGGATGAGCGTGCTCTTTATCACGCACGATCTGGGCGTCATCGCCGAGATCGCCGACGATGTCGCGGTGATGTTCCAGGGAAAGGTCGTCGAGTACGGCGGGGTGCTCGACATCTTTGAAAATCCCAAGCACCCGTATACCAAAGGCCTCCTCGCCTGCAAGCCGCGTCTAGACACCGAGTACAAGATCCTCCCCACGGTGGCTGACTTTATGGAGGTGGTCAAGGAGGAGGGGAGCCCACCCAAGATCATCGAAAAAAAGGTCAAACCTGAACGGCTTGCGCAATTGACCACCACCGGTCGCGGCCGGTTGCTGCATCCCAAGAGCGTGCTGGCCGCCATCAGTCATCCGTGGGACGAGGCCAAGCACGCTCCCGATACGCGGTGCGTTCCCGAGGACGAGCAGCCGCTGCTCTCGGTCAAAGATTTGAAGGTACACTTCCCGATCCGCAAGGGGATCTTCCTCCGCACGGTGGGTCACGTCAAAGCAGTCGACGGGATCAGTTTCGATGTCTATCGCGGGCAGACGCTGGGCCTTGTCGGAGAATCGGGCTGCGGCAAGACCACCGCCGGCCGGGCGATCCTCCGCCTGATCGAGCCCGATGGAGGAGTCGTCCGCTACGCAGGCATCGATCTCCGCTCGCTTCGCGGCGCGGCTCTGCGGGCAATGCGCCGCAAGCTGCAAATCATTTTTCAGGATCCCTACGGCAGCATGAACCCGCGGATGACGATCGAGGCCGCCCTGATCGAACCGATGGTGATCCAGCGGATCGGCAATAGCTACCGCGACCGCCGCGACCGGGCGGTCGCCCTGCTCGAGGAGGTTGGCCTTGAAGCTTCGCACCTCCGCCGTTACCCGCACGAGTTCTCGGGGGGCCAGCGGCAGCGAGTCTGCATTGCCCGGGCTCTCACGGTCGAGCCTGAGTTTTTGGTTTGCGACGAATCGGTCTCAGCGCTCGACGTTTCGGTGCAAGCCCAGGTGCTCAATCTGCTCAAGCGCCTGCAGGCCCAGCGTGGCCTGACCTACATCTTCATCAGCCACGATCTTTCAGTTGTCAAGTTCATGGCCGACATGATGGCGGTCATGCAGCCGGTCGCGGGCGAGGATGGCGTTCCCGGCGGGAAGATCGTCGAATTCGGCCCGTCCGAAACGATCTACAAGCTGCCGAAGCAGGAGTATACCCGGGCCCTGATCGCCGCCGCTCCGAAAGATGACCTCGATCACATCCGCAGCCGCCAGGCTCGGCGCGAGGCCGCGCAGGCCGAGCGGCTAGGCAAATAACTTGCGCCCCATTGGCTCGCGAAAGATCGCCACCTGGTCGGTCTCATTTTGACGCCAGCCAGTTGCTCTCTACGCAAGCGATACTTTTGCCTGCTGAACCACATCTTTGAGGCACCCCGGCTGGAAGGGGCTGATGAGGCCGGCAGCGCGGGCCAGTTCCTGAAATGGGGCTTCGCCACCCCGGGCGCACAACACGTTATAGGCGGTTAGTGTGCCGGCGGGATCCTGTTGTGAGCGGACCCATAGTTGCAAAGCACACGTTTGAGCCAGTGTGTAATCGATGTAGTAAAAAGGGCTCAGGTAGATGTGCCGTTGGAACTGCCAGAAGCCACCCTTGGCCACATGCGGTAAATCGCCGTAGTCGCGCCACGGCAAATACATCCGCTCCATTTCCTGCCACATCGCATGCCGCTCGGCGGGCGTCGCTTCAGGGCGGGTATAGACCAGGTGCTGGAAGTGATCGACGGCCACGCCATACGGAATGAAGAGCAGCCCCTGCGTCAGGTGGATCCGGCGAAACCGCTCGGCGTCCTCTTCGAAAAACTTCTCCATATGCGGCCAGGTGAGGAACTCGAGGCCCATCGAGTGGATCTCGCACGATTCGTAGGTCGGCCAGAGGTAGTCGACGAGGGGTTGCTGGCGGCTGGCGTACGCCTGATAGGCGTGACCCATCTCGTGCGTGAAAACTTCGACGTCGTGCTTCGTGCCGTTGAAGTTGGCAAAAATGAATGGCAGTCCGTAGCTGGGAAAGGCGGTACAGAATCCGCCCCCCGCTTTGCCCTCCCGATTCTTGAGGTCGGTAAGCTTGGCCTCGACCATCAGACGGAAAAAGCTGCCTAGCTCAGGTCCCATGGCGTCGAACACTTCGATCGCCCGGGCAACCATCCAATCGTGATCGCCGTGGGGAGCCGGGTTTCCCTGGACATCGTGGATCGCATCGTCCCAGAACATCAACTTCTCGACGCCGAGATTGCCAGCCTGTTTTCGCCGGAGTTCGGCCGCCAGCGGTACCAAATGCTCGCGTACCTCTGCTCGAAACTGTTCGACTTCGTGCTGCGTGTAATCGACCCGCTTCATCCGCTTGTAGCCGAGTTCGACGTAGTCGCGGAAGTTCAGTTTGAGAGCCATACCATGCCGCAGCCGCACCAGATCGTCGTAAATGCGATCGAGCGCGCCGCGGTGATCGGCATACCATTGCCAACGGACCGCTTCCGCATCGTGACGCGTCGGCCGGTCGGCATCTTCCCGGAATTTGACAATTCCGGAGAGATTGTATGTTTCGCCGCGGAACGACAGCTTCGCACCTGCGGTGAGTTCATTGTACTCGGCTCCAAGCTTGGCTTCGCTTACCAGATCCTGCTCGATGACGGGGTCGAACGACATCACGTCGGCCTCCCACAAAGCAAATGCCTGCCGACCGTACCGCGACTCCAGCGACGCACGTTGCGGGTGGGATAAGAGGGCGCGTTTGATTCGAACATCGAGGTCGATGAGGCGCGGCGTCAGTTCGTCGCAATACTCGCGGTCGCGTTTATGCTGCTCGTTTGTGGTGTCCTGATTGAAACGTAGTTGCACGAGCGCCGACCAGGTTTCGATTTCGCGGCGAAGCGTGTCCCATCGATCGACTACGTTGGCCGCCGCTTCGCCCGAGAGTGCGGCGCCGAGTTCCGTCTCCAGCACGCGATACTTGGCCGCCAGATCGTCGTAGTTCGGTGCAATCGCAGTAAGTTGGTCGATGGTAAGCATGGGGCGAGAGGGGCAAGTTTCAGGCTTCAAGATTGTGACATCCAGCTTCCGACCTCCGACGATCCAAGTGAGGCGAAGTTGTCAGCCGTTCTCACGGCTTGGCGTAGATCTGCTTGCCGCTCAGAAAAGTGGCAAGGACCTGGGTCGAACGGATGTCGTCGATAGGGCACGTCAGCAGATCGCGATCGACGACAATCAGATCGGCCAATTTGCCAGGTTCCAGCGAGCCAATTTTGTCCTCGAGGAATACGACATATGCGTTGTTCATCGTGTAGAAGCGGATCGCCTGCTCCCGGCTGAGGGCTTCTTCGGCATGCAGCTGTCCTTCAAACCACCGGGCTTGCCGAGTGACGGTCACCCACATCCCAAGAAATGGGTTATAGGGATTAATGCTGCGGAGCGAGCCGATCTTTTGCATGTGGTCGCTGCCGCCTCCCGCGATGACGTTCTGCTCGAAGAGCGTGCGCAGCGGCTGAAAGTAACGCAGCCGGTCGTTCCCAAACTGGGCCGTGAGCGTACGAGCATCCAGATAAAGCCACGCGGGCTGGATGTCTGCGACAACGCCCAACTTGGCCATCTGCTCGATCGCTTCGCGGCTCATGAAATTACAGTGCGTGATGCAGGGGCGGGTTGGCCGGACTGGGGTGGTCTTGTTCGCGTTCTCGTAGGCAGCGAGCAGCGTGTGCACTGCGCCATCGCCCACACTGTGAGCGGTAAACTGCAGCCCCTCGTCGACGGCCGATTGGACGATCAGGTTGAGATTATCGGGCTCGATCATCAAGACGCCGCGGTACACCGGGTCGGTGATAAGATAAATCTCGCTCACGCCCCACGGCTCTCGCATGTATGCGCTCCCCGTGAGCATTCCGCCGTCGAGAAAGCACTTAATGCCGACGATTCTCAGCAGGGGATCAGGTTTCCGCAGAGGATGCCTGGCGACTTCGCGAATCTTCTCCTGCACGGCTGACAATTTCCCGGAGCCGTCGACGCCGTGCGAAATCATCATGCGGACGGTCAATCGCCCGTCCGCTCGCAGTTTCTGATACTGTCCAATGCCGCCGGCTGAAGCGTTCCGATCAGCCACACAGGTGAGCCCGACCGAGTTGTAATCGACCAAAAGCGCCGACAGGCGATCGAGTTGCTCTTTGTCACTGGCCTGCCGCCCCGACGATTTGCTTTTCACGTAGCGGCTACAGCTGCGCAGCAGGCCTGTCGGCTCTCCGGTCGCCGCGTCTTTCTCGACATAGCCCGCACCGGCGACTTCGAAGTTCTTGTCAATGCCGCTCTCGGCCAGGGCCAGCGAGTTGAGCATGGCATCGGGACCGGTGGAGAACATTACCGGATGATTCGGCGCGACGGCATCGAGCTCGGCGCGGGTCGGATAACGCTGCTCTCTGAGCCGCGTGATGAAGACTTGCCGCACACTGATCCAAGTGCCGGCCGGCAAGGCGGCTGCCCGCGACTTAATGTACGCGAGCACGTCGGCGATGGTCTCCATCTCTGGAACCGGGTGGTCGAACTCATGCATTGCCGCGCCCGTCGCATGGACATGGCTGTCAATCAATCCCGGTAGAACCATCTTGCCGCCAAGATCGACGAGCTTGGTGGCCTCTCCCTTGGTGGCCAGGATTTCCTCGCTCGTGCCTACTGCAACAATTTGCTCGCCTCGAATGGCGATCGCTTCGCGGATCGAGAACTCGCGGTCGACCGTCACAATCTTCCCGTGATGCAGGATCAAATCAGGGGGCTCAGCCGCGCTCGCGAATGCTTGAATTCCCGCAAGCAGTGCGAGGCTCAGCAGAGAACCGATGGGAGCCAGCCAAAAACACAATGAGAATCGATGGGCAAGCATGCGATAGCATCCTACGACAGGGCCAAGAGACCGACGTATCGTACACGGTCTCGGACCGTGACGCGCTGGGTCAAACTGCATCGCCGGCCGGCCTAGGGTCGGCGGATCGCCGACAGAACGGCCGAGGTCGCGGGCGACTTATTGAGTACGTAGAAATGCACGCCCGGAACTCCCGCATCGACCAACTCTTGGACTTGTTGCGTCGCCTGACGCACACCCACCTGAAACTGCCACTCGGCGTCGTCTTGCTGGGCCAGTTCGGCGAGGAACTCCGCGGGTAACCGGGCCTTGCAGAGCGACGTGATCCGCTGAATCTGTGCGAGATTCGTTACGGGGAGAATCCCAGGCACAATCGGAGCATTGATTCCCAGGGCGATGCAACGGTCTCGAAAGCGAAAAAAGTCGGCGTTATCGTAAAAGAGCTGTGTAATCACACAATCGCCGCCCGCGTCGACTTTACGCTTTAGGTTCTCGAGATCGGCCTCGGGGCTGATCGCTTCCTGGTGAGTCTCCGGATAGCCCGCAACGGCGATTCCGTACTGCGGAAACTCCTCGCGAATGAGCGCAACCAGTTCGCTCGCGTACTTGAGTCCCCCCGTAGTTTGTTGAAACTCACTCTCTCCCCGGGGCGGGTCGCCGCGCAAGGCGACGATGTTCTCGACGCCGCGACGTTGCGCTTCCGATAGATAACTGCGCAGGTCGTCAACAGT
>JALORD010000504.1 GCA_025459145.1 Pirellulaceae bacterium
GCGAGGTGTACGGCGTGTCGATCGCCACTTCTTCCTCGAGTTCCCGGCGCATCCCTTCTTCATAGGCGCTCGCGGCGGTGGAATCGTCGGCCGAGATGTGACCGCCGATGCCGACGCTCCGCTTGGCGTGCAGCCGAGCCTCCCCCTGTCCTTTGCCGCGGGTGTACTGAAACAAATGAACGCCCCCCGCCTCAGCGCGGTAGCGAAAGATCACATACGGAATGAGCTGTTTGAACGTGGGATCCTGCTCCATGGCAGCCCGGGGACGATAGCTCGTGTGGGCCGGGTCGAGCAGGTTTGCGAGATAGCGATCTGTGTCGCCGCAGAACCCCTGAAAGTGACCCAGGCGATGAAACACGGGGGTGGGAACGACGAGCACATGTTCCGTGGCGACTGCTGACATCCAGGACACCTTGCCAGTGGCGAGTTTTCAAGCAAAGGTGGCAGTATAAAGAGTTCCCCCGAAGCTGCGTATTGGCTGCCGCGGGATTAAACGCGAAATTCGCAGCACGAAGCACAACACGAAGTCCTCCGGCATGCAACCGACTATCGCCTACCTTGCCCAGGGCCGGCTCTTTGTCCGCGAGCCAGATAAGCCGCCGCGCGAAATCGAAAGCGCCTTTGCCAAAGAGACCGAAGAGCGGCAATCCCGCAGCCGGTCGATCGACGGCTGGAAAGGCCGCAGCGCCGTCTGGGGGCAAATGGGGATGGCTCCGCCGGAGTTTTCGCAGTGGGAGCAGGCCGGGGCCGAGGGGCTCCGGCGGATCAAGTTTCGCAGCCTCTGCCGCGGACCGAAGCCCACGGATTTGATGTACGTGCTCGATCTCGAGACCGTGAGCGGCGTGTTTCGCTACGACTTGGCCCAGGGGTACGAGCGGCGGCTGATGCATCGCAACGACTTCGTCGCGCGCGACCTGGTCTGCCATCCGGAAGCCGGGACGCTCGCCGTTTCGCTGTCACATCCCGATGGCTCGGCCTCGCTCGCTTTTAGCGACGATGAAGGGCGGCACTGGAACCACGTGACCGGCGGCGACTCGGTCGACGAAGCGCCGCACTGGATTCCTGGCGACGGGCGAAAGATCGTCTTTCAGTCGGCGGGCGTCGGGCGTAACGGTCATGGCGTGCGCTTGGCGCTCGGACCGTATGCGATTGAAACGCTCGACCTCGATGGCAAAGGGGACACCGAGACGATTCTGACCGACGACAAGAGCGATCTCCTGCTTCCGCGGAAGACGGCCGACGGGACGCTTTATTTCCTGCGGCGGCCGTACAAGCCGTTTCGCGAGCCGCACCTGAGCCTGGGGCAGTTCCTGTGGGACGTGCTCATGCTGCCGTTTCGCCTGCTCCTCACGATCCTGCACATTTTCAACTTTTTCTCGGTGATGTTTTCGGGACAGCCGCTGGCGACCGCGTTTGGGGCGGCGAATCGGCGGGCCGCTGGCGAGCAACAGTTCCTGATGCTGTGGGGACACATGATCGACACCCGCCAGGCGATGGCCAAGGCAGGAAATGACGCCGCCGTCCCGCTCGTTCCCAAGGAGTGGCAACTCGTCCGCCGCGATGCGGGAGGCAGCGAGCAGGTGATTGCCAGCAGCGTCCTGGCCTACGATGTCCTGGCGGATGGGCGGATCGTGCTCAGCGACGGGACGGCCATCTATCTCATCGACACCGCAGGGAAGCGCGAGAAATTGTGCGAGGGGAAGTTCATCGAAGTGGTTACGGCGGTCGCACCGGCGGAAAGCAGACAGTCATGAAAAAGCAGCCGCGACGAGATGTCCCGAGCACGCCGCGCCAATCCGCGCCAGCCCAACCCGCCAGTCGCCCGCTTCCCACGCGGAGTCTCTGGATCGCGGCTGCACTCACCGCCCTCTCGACGCTGCTGGCCGCGGGCGTCTGGGCCGATTGGTACTTTGGGCTGCCGGAGGGCGCCGAGGCCCAGTTCGTCGGGCGGCAGACGTGTCTCGAGTGCCACCAGGAGCAGCACGAGTCGTGGACCGGCTCGCACCACGATCTGGCAATGGATCTGGCGACCGACCAGACGGTCATCGCCGATTTCAATGACGCCACGCTCGAACACTACGGCATAACCAGCCGAATGTTCCGCCGGGACGGCAAGTTCTTCATTCACACCGAAGGCCCGGACGGCCAGATGGCCGACTTCGAGATCAAGTACGTCTTCGGCGTCGATCCGCTGCAGCAGTACATGGTGGAGTTCGACCGGCCGGCCGACATGCCCGCCAGCGAGATCGCCCGGCTGCAGGTCCTCCGCGTCTCCTGGGATACGCACGCGAAGAAATGGTTTCATCTCGATCCACCCGATGTCCGCGAGAAGCTGGCGCCGACCGACGACCTGCACTGGACCGGCGTCGCCCAGCGGTGGAACAACATGTGCGCCGATTGCCATTCGACCAACCTCGCGAAGAATTTCGACGTCGATTCGCTCACCTATCACACGACGTTTTCCGAGATCGATGTGAGCTGCGAGGCGTGCCACGGACCAGGCAGCCTGCATGTGCAGCTTGCCAAGGCGCCCTCGCTCTTTTGGGATCGCGAGCACGGGTACGCACTCGCCCGGCTGAAGGGAACCAGCAACGTCGCCGAAGTCCAGGCTTGTGCTCCGTGCCACTCGCGGCGGCGCGTGGTGGGCGAGGGATACACGGCCGGCTGCAACTACTACGACTACTTCTCGAATGAACTGCTCACCAGCACCAGCTACCACGCCGACGGGCAGATACTCGACGAGGTGTACGAGTTCGGTTCGTTCCTGCAGAGCAAGATGTACGCCAAGGGAATTCGCTGCACCGACTGCCACGATCCGCATACCGCCCGGCTGAAGCACCAGGGAAACGCCGTCTGCACGTCGTGCCATCAGCACCCCGCCGGCAAGTACGACGGCTCGATCCACCACCGCCACGCCGACGGCTCGACCGGGGCGAGCTGCGTCGAGTGCCACATGCCGCAGACGACTTACATGCAGGTCGACCCGCGGCGCGATCACAGCCTGCGGATTCCGCGGCCCGATCTGAGCGTCTCGCTCGGCACTCCTAACGCCTGCACGCGGTGCCACCTGCGCGATGAGCGTCTGCCGGGGCCGCCTCAGCCCGATGCCGACACGCATGCGGCGCGGCTTCGCGAGTTGCTTGCTACGCGCCCCGAGTTGGCGAAGAACCAGTACGCCGACTGGCTCGCCTTGGCGGCCCGCGATGACGAAGCGGTCCGGGCACATCTGGCTCGCGTCGACCGCTGGGCGGCCGCAGCCACCGACCGCTGGTATGGAGCCGATCGCAAGCGGCCGCCGTCGTTTGCACCCGCGCTGCATGCCGCCCGCCAGCAGGATGCCAGTGCCGAAAGTTCGCTAACCGCACTGCTCAATTTGAGCGAAATGCCGGCGATTGCCAGAGCCACCGCCGCAATGGAACTGAGTGCCTACGCGACTCCGGACGGCGCCGTCGCGGACCAGTTGGCAGCGGCGCTGACCGACCGTGATCCGCAAATCCGCACAGCCGCGATGAGCAGCATCCAGGGACTGCCTGATCCATTCCTCAGCCGTCATGGGTTCGGCGCACTCGCGGATCCGCTGCGCAGCGTCCGTGTCGAAGCGGGACGGGTCCTCGCGCGCCTCCCGCAGTCGGACTTTCGCGGCCCCGATCGGCCGGCTTTTGAGCAGGCGCTCGCCGAAGCGTTTGCCGCGGCTGACGTCGACAACGACCGTGCTGGGGGGCATCTGCTCCGGGGAGTGCTTTACGAATCGCTCCGCGAACCCGAGCAGGCCGAGGCTGCATATCGCACCGCAATGCGCGTCGAGCCGACCGCGGTTGGCCCCCGCTCGAACCTCTCGTCGCTCCTGGACCAGCGTCTGCAAACAATCATGCAAGAGGCGCAGCAGCGAGCCCAAGCGGGCGATCGAGCCGCGGCCGAAGAGCTCGTTGCCGAGGCGGCCCCGCT
>JALORD010000505.1 GCA_025459145.1 Pirellulaceae bacterium
AATCCACGTCCTCGCGCGGGGTTGGTGGCGCAGGGCCTTAGCGTGCCACGTTAAGGGAGCGTCCCGCTTTGGGCGACTTACAAAGTGAGGTGCTCATGATTTAACTTTTGTGTTAATGGCTTAACGTCGCGAAGGGCTGCTTGAGTCTATAAGCGATGGCGACGCAACGACTTGTGAAGCCGAATCAAGATCGATGCTGCGAAAGATCGGTCTTGGAGTCTCACCTTTGAGCAGTTGTCAAAAGAAAAAACCGCAGCCTACCGCCCTATCAACAAGACTATTAAGGAGTTCAGGCGTAAATCGTGGAAAGTTACGTCTCCATCAGCCCCAGGTGTTTACTCCACCTCGCTCCAGACTTCGACGAGCACGGCTTCGCCGGCTTGCGCCGGGCGTTCGAGGCGGATTTCGAGGCGGACCCCGTAGGTTTCCGCTGCCGTGATGCGGACGTCTCCCGCCCATTCGTCGCGAGACGCGCCCGCCAGCTGAGGCGTCCGAGGCAGCGGCGGGCAAAACGCCAGGTGCGCGATGCCCTGCCGGGAACCCGCCTCGAGCGGCACGCGGAGCAGAGCATAGACGGATTCATCGCCATCGATCGCCACACGTTCCAGTCGCTGCACGAGTCCGGCGGGAACCTCGTCACCCTCTGGTTCGTCGACATACTTCTCAGCCGGTGCGCGAGGCGCGAGGGTGGCGGATGCTCGTGGAGAATCCGCGACGGACGTCCGAGACTCGTGCCGAGGCAGTGACCGCCCCAAGGCGATCCAGGCGACCGCCTCGCCCACAGTCCAGAGAAACCAGGCAGCGCTGATCGCCGCCGGAGCGCTGCCCGGCAAGGAGACCGCCAGGAGGAAGAGGCCGCTCGCCAGCATCGTCAAGCCGCTCACGGCGCTTCGCGCTGCGACGCTACGCAGCCAGTTCTGCGCTACCGCGGCGAGTATCAGCCGAGCGATGACGAGGGCCAACGCCAAAAGAACCAAGGCCTGTGGCGGTAGAGCTTCGCTGAGTTCGCCCGCCAGCCGCCGCCCGGCGAAGAGGATCGCGACGAGCCAACAAATGCCGAGAAGCGTTCCCCCCGCCATCCGCAATCCCCGGAGCAAGATACTTGGCTTCGCGGGAAATCGCCTCAAGGCTCCGGCCGTGGAGCGCATGTTTACCTGAGGCAGGGATTGGACCTGCCCCATCCATCGGATTGCGACGAATTCGACTTAGCCAGCGGCAAGCGCTTCGGTGCCGGCAGCTGCCGCCAGTTTTTCGGCCCGGTCAGTCTTTTCCCAGGTGAAGTTCGGCTCATTGCGGCCGAAGTGGCCGCCGGCTGTCGTCGCTCGGAAAATCGGCCGCCGCAGGTCGAGCGTTTGGATGATTCCCTTGGGCGTGAGCGCGAAGAACTCGCGGATCAACGCGCAGATCTGCTCGTCGGCGACGCGGCCCGTCCCCTGGGTGTCGACGTGCACGCTCACCGGGTCGGCCACGCCGATCGCATAAGCAAGCTGCACTTCGCACCGATCGGCGAGGCCCGCCGCGACAATGTTCTTGGCCACATAGCGAGCCATGTACGCCGCGCTGCGGTCGACCTTGGTCGGGTCCTTACCGCTGAACGCGCCGCCGCCGTGCCGGCCCCAGCCGCCGTAGGTGTCGACGATGATCTTCCGCCCGGTCAGGCCGCAGTCGCCGTGCGGACCGCCGACGATGAACTGCCCCGTTGGATTGATGTGCCACTTGATCCCGTCCTGCGACAGGTCTTCGGGCAGTTCCGGCTTGATGATCTGGTTGATCACGTAGTCGTGAATTTCGGCCTGCTTGACCGTCGGCGCGTGCTGCGTGCTCACGACGACCGCGTCGATCCGCACGGGCCGGTCGCCATCGAATTCGACGGTTACCTGGCTCTTGCTATCGGGCCGCAGCCAGTTGACTTCGCCCTTTTGGCGGGCCGTGGTCAGGCGGGTGATGATCCGGTGCGCGAGGGCGATCGGCAGCGGCATCAGCTCGGGCGTATCGTTGCACGCGTAGCCGAACATCAGCCCCTGGTCGCCGGCGCCGTCGCGATCGACCCCCATCGCGATGTCGGGGCTTTGGCTGTGCAGCCGCATGTCGATCTTGCACGTATCGGCGGCAAAGCCGATGTCATTGTGCGTATAGCCGACTTCGCGGATCACCTCGCGGGCGACCGCCTCGTAGTCGACCTTGGCCTTGGTCGTGATTTCGCCGGCCAGGCAGCAAAAGTCGGTGGTGACCAGCGTTTCGCAGGCGACGCGGCTCATCGAATCCTGGGCCAGGATCGCGTCCAGAATGCCGTCGGAAATTCGGTCAGCCAGCTTGTCCGGATGCCCCATGCTGACCGATTCGCTCGTAAACAAAAACTTGCCAACAGCCACAGAACGCTCCTCCGGCAAAACCGCGAAAAATCCGAGTCGGCGCACGAGCGAATCGGGAAAGATCGGATTATAGATTGCAGCCGGCCTGGGGGGCTAGGGGCAGGTGGGGCTACTTTCCCGGCCGCTTGCTCGAGATGATCGTGCCGACTTTTTCGCCGCTGACGGCCCGTAGGATGTTGCCGTCGGTCCGGAAGTTGAACACGAGGATCGGCATGTTGTGTTCCATGCAGTGGGCGATCGCCGTGCTGTCCATCACGCGGAGGTTCTGCTCGCGGACGGCGTTGTAGTCGAGTTCACTGTAGCGGACGGCGTGCGGATTCTTCTTGGGGTCGTCGCTGTAGACGCCGTCGACGCTGGTCGCCTTGAGCAGGATTTCGGCCTCCAGTTCCATCGCCCGCTGGGCCGCGGCGGTGTCGGTCGTCACGAACGGGCTGCCGGTGCCGGCCGCCAGGATGACGATCCGCCCCTTTTCCAGATGCCGCTTGGCCCGGCGGCGAATGTACGGTTCGGCCACGCCGTGCATGGCGATCGCCGACATAACCCGCGTTTCGCAGCCGAGCGACTCCAGGGCGTCCTGCAGGGCCAGGGCGTTAATCACCGTGGCGAGCATCCCCATGTAGTGGGCGGTCGCTTCCTGGATGTTGGCGTGCGTCCCCTTGAACTGCGCCCCGCGGAGGATATTGCCGCCACCGACGACCAGGGCGATCTGACAGCCCGTAGCCGCCGCCTGCTTCACCTGCCGGGCGATGTGGACGACTTCCTCCATGCCGATCCCCCGCTCGCCGGCATGGCTGAGGCTCTCGCCCGAGAGCTTGAGGACGACGCGTTTGAGGGGGGTGATCGGGGCGTCGGCGCTGGGCATGGTGATTGGGGGTTTCTCGTTCCCAAGCTCCCGCTTGGGAACGCAAGTTTTCGAAGCTCCGCTTCGCGAGGGCCGGAGGAAGCAGAGCTTCCAGACGTGTGGTCCCAAGCTGGAGCTTGAGACCGAGGTACTGACCACTTGCAGCTGAACACTCCGGGACCAGGTTTGGTCCCGGCTAAAGGGAAGCTATTCCTTCCCCAACTCCCAGTGCACAAACTTTTTCACCTTCATCCCCTTGCTCTCGGCATACTTACCGACCGTCAGGCTGTTCTCCTTCACGAACGGCTGTTCGAGCAGGACTTGTTCGGCAAAGAAGTTCTTGAGCCGGCCTTCCACCATCTTGTCGACGATGTTTTCCGGCTTCCCTTCGGCCAGTGCCGCCTTGCGGAGGATGCCCCGCTCCTTTTCCACGACGGCGGGATCGACCTCCTCGCGGCTGAGGGCGGAGGGACGCATCGCGGCGATGTGCATGCTCACATCCTTGGCCGCTTCGTCGGTTCCTCCTTCGACCTGCACCAGCACGCCGCTGACGGTACCGGAGTTGTGGCTGTAGCCACCGCATGTTCCGTCCAGGCGGGCGATACGACCCACTTTGAACACCTCGCGGATGCGATTGAACATGTCGTCCTTGACGTCGCGAAGTGTTTTCCCTGGTTGGCTGGGCGAAGGCTGATCAAGGAGTTCATCC
>JALORD010000093.1 GCA_025459145.1 Pirellulaceae bacterium
CTGTGCTTACCGCGGGCCAGGGCGCGCCACATTACCGGATCGGCATTTTGCCCCTGTCCCCGCGGGCAGTCTCGCCTTAGACTAAGAGCCAACCTGCGGTCGCTGGCTGGCCCTCCACTTTTGCGCCGCCTCCTCCCTTGATTCGCTATCGTCCTTTCCAAAACTGGGATCCGCCGGCGCTCGCTGAAATCTGGCGTTCGCAGCCCCCGATCCGCGGGCGGATTCAGACGGTCACCCCGCCGCTCCTGGAAAAGTACGTCTTTGCCAAGCCCTGGTTCGATCGCCACGGTTTGATCGTGGCCTGCGACGGGGCCCGCCCGATCGGCTTTGTGCATGCCGGATTCGCCACCAGCGACGACCAGCGAGACATCGATCCCGCGCAAGGCACGATCTGCCAGGTGATGGTCGCCCCGCACGAACAACGCGGCGTGATCGCGGTCGAGCTGTTGAACGCCGGCGAGGACTATCTCCGCCGCCGCGGCGCGAAGCAGATTTACGCCGGCAGCCAGTACCCACTGAACCCGTTCTATCTGGGCCTCTACGGCAGCAGCGACGTGCCGGGCGTGCTCGCGACCGATACGATGCTGGTCGAATTGCTCCGCGGCTCCGGCTACACGCCGAAGATCCGGCGGACGCTGTGGCGGCGAACGCTCGCCGGCCTCAAACCGCCGATCGATCGGCAGTGGATGCAGGTCCGCCGCAAGTTTACCGCGTCGGCGCTGCTCGAAGCGCATCCCGACAACTGGTGGGACGCCTGTGTCTGGGCCCATCACGACTGGACCCGCTGCAATCTGACGCTCCCGGGCGGGAGCGAGCGAGTCATCTCCGCCCTGCTATGGGACATCGAGCCGCTGGCGATGAGCTGGGGGGTGCAAACCGCCGGCTTGATATGGATCGACGACACGCCCGAAGCCCGCGAGGAAGGGCTGACGCTATTCCTTCTCAGCGAAACGATGCGCCAGTATCAGGCGGCCGGCTACGCCGCCTTCGAGGCGCAAGCCGCGGCCGATGACACGTCGCTCGCCGGCATCTTCACGCGGCTGGGCCTCGCGCAATACGACGAAGGAGCGCTGTGGGCCAAGGCTTGATGACCCGCGGGCGCGAGCGTTTGCTCCTTCAATGATTCGCCACGAAATCGCGCGTAGAGAGCAGACTCCAGGCGAAATCCTGCCACCGCGAGGCGAGCTTGCCGCCGCCTAGCTCCTCTTGCCAGAACTTCCGCTCCGCCGGGGTGGCCCCGCGCGCGAGAATCCGCAGGTAAAAGGCGTCGATCGTCGCGCGCACATCCTGAGCGTCGGTTTCTGACGCGAGTCGCGCGAGTACACTCGACGGACTCGCCAACCGCTCGTTGAGCAGCGGCCCGTTGATCCAGTGCAACTGCACGGCCAGTTGATCCAGCGAAGCCGCTGCGGCGGGGCCTGCCGGGCACTCCCCCGCACGGCTGCAGCCGGCCAAGGGACCCAGGGCGCTCGTTGCCAAATGTGGCGAATACAGCCCGATCGCCCGCGTCCCCGGCGGAACTTCGTCGAACTCCAGGGCAACGCCGACAACATCGCTCACCGCGTCGAGGAGCACTTCCGGCGGCAGCGGCCGGACCAAGGCGTGCGAATAGAACCGATCGTCATTGGCGGCGGCCGGCAGCGGCTGACTGCTCCGCTGATAGGCAGCCGAAAGCGCGAGCAGCCGGAGTGTGTGCCGCAGCCGATAGCCGCTCGCGACAAAATCGTCGGCCAGGCGGGCAAGCAGTTCGGGGTGCGTCGCGGGATTCGTATCGCGCAGGTCGTCGACCGGCTCGATCAGTCCGCGGCCGAACATCGCCTGCCAGAGCCGGTTCACCTGGGCCGTCGCCAAGCGTCGCTCGTCGGTCGAGGTGAGCCACTCGGCCAGTGCGGGCCGGCCATCCCCCTCGGCGGGCAGGTATCGCTCGCCCGGAATGCGCGGAACGGCGGCTTCGCCGGTCGCCGGGTGGAGCACTTCGCCGGATGGCTTGAGTCGGACCAGCGGGCCTCGCTCGAGGCGGGCAAAGATGGCCGCCAGGCCGTGATAGTCGTCCTGCGTCCAGCGGTCGAGCGGATGGTTGTGGCAGTTCGCGCAGCGGAGGCGGATTCCCAGGAGCGACTCGGCAAATTGCTCCGCCTCATCGCGGGCATTGGCCGCGCTGCGATGAAAGTTGGCCGGACCATGCTGGTGCGAGTCCCCCTCGGCGGTGATGAGCTCACCGAGCCAGTCGGCGAGCGGTCGATCGACGGCAATCTGCTCCCGGATCCAGGCGTGGTAGGCGCGCGTCCCGGCAGCGTCGTTCGGACCTGTGCGAACCGCGAGCCACTGCGCGTAGCGATAAGTCCAGTACTCGGTGAACTCGCCCGATGCCAGCAGACGGTCGACTTCGCTGGCGTACTTCTCGGCCAGCGGCTGTTCGTCGGCGAGGAACTTTTGGACCCGCTCGGGCGCGGGCAGCCGGCCCGTCAGATCGAGCGTCACGCGCCGCAGGAGCGTGGCCGCGTCCGCCCGCGAGGAGGGGGGAAGCCGCAGTCCGGCGAGCGCTCGATAGATTTCGTCGTCGATCCAGTTCCCTCGCGGCGCCGCGGACAGATCGACGGCCCCACCCGGAAACGGCGCCGTCACCTGGACCGCGGCGACTTCCGTCAGGTACCGCACGATGATCGTATGCCGGCCCGGACGCAGCACACGCACTCGTCCGCGGGAATCGACCTCCGTGGAGGCGGGGTCGGCCGGCGTGAAGACCGCCAACTCGCCAGCTTCGCGCGACTCGCCGTCGCTGAACTCCGCCGTCACGGACAACTCGAACGTGGCGGGAAGCGTTTCCACCGTGGTTTCCCGCGGAGTAACGGCCAGACTCGCCAAGCGGCGCGGCGTGGTAGCCCGCCGGGCCCCGCCGCGCACCCAATCGACGAGCGTCTGGGCAAAGGGGCTGCCGCTCTCGAATCGCTGCCCCCCTTCGTGATCGAGATCCCAGGTGGGCTTCCGCAGCAGGAGACTTTGCTCGGGGTGCGCGAGATTCACCCGCCGGCCCTCAAGATCGTGCACGATCGCCCGGTAATCCGCCGCCGGATCGCCGCCGAATAGCGACAGGCGAAAGCCGCCTCGTCCTGCCGCGGCCCCGTGGCAGGCGCCCGCGTTGCATCCCGCGCGGGTCAGCACCGGCAGCACATCGGTGTCGAAGTCGACCGCTGGTGCGCAGCAAGTCGCGAGCACTACCGCCATCCACATGGTTCACCGCCGGGCACGCTGAGAAGCCCAAACACGGCTCTTTGCGACCGGCCACTTCGCCGGGGAAAACGCCGCTTTGTTTTGACTCGCAATTACGGCTCGCCGATCCGCCGCAGGTATTCGCTCACCCGCGCCTGCAAGTCGAGCAGGGCCTGCCACTGCCGCAGGTCGAGCACGACGCGGCTCGATTTGCCGTCGACCTGGACCGAGCCGACCAGATTTCGCAGCCGGAGATGCAGGAACTCCAGAATCTCGGCGAGCTGCGCCGCTTGTCCGGGCGAGAGTCGCTCTGGCAGCTCGGGGGGCTCAAGCGCATGCAGCGTCGCCTGCAGGTCGCCGTCTTCGCTCCAGTTCAGCTCGAAATCGAGCGACGAGACGTTAGCTGCCTTGCCAAGCTGGCCTGGATCGGCGGTTCGTCCCTCGTCGCACTGGTCCTCGCGGATACGGGCCAAGCGCTGCGCGATCTGCTCCCGAGAGCCGAACAAGAGCACCGACTTGCCAATATTGATCATGTCGCCGTAGCGCAGGATCCGAAGCTGAACTTCTTCGCCGTTGACCTTGGTGCCGTTGGTGCTCTCCAGATCGGTGATCACCAGGCGATTATGGTCTTCCTGAATCTTGAGGTGGTATCGGCTGACCCGCTCGTCGTTGAGCTGAATCGTGTTCCCCTCTTCGCGGCCAATCGTGATAGGGGCCGCCAGATTCTGAAAGACGCGGCCGCGGTCCGCGCCATCGAGGACGCGAATCGTGATCCCCGTCATCGCCCGAGACTGGGAGAGGCTGGCTGTCATGTCGCGATTGTCCCTAAAGCGGGGCTATCCCTGGAACCTGTGCACCGCCGGGCCGCCACGGACTTGCGGATGCCCGCTCCCACGTTGCGCACGTACCGGTTCCCAGTGCGCTTATAGCATCGCAAACCTATCGGGGTCAAGAGTTTGCAATTTTTGTTTACATGGGGCGCGGCTCGTATCTTGTTGTTTTATTGTGCAACCTTCCACGGAGTCAGCGTCGCCTTGCCGGCTGAATCGACCGTGATGAGACCTTTCGCCCGAGGATCGGCCACCAAGACATTCTCGCCCTGTAGGGCGAGCGATACCGGACTCACGAGCGGCTCTCCGCTGGCCCATTTCGTCGGTTCTTTGCCAGCGGATACCTGCCAAATTGCCTTGGCGTACGTGTCGCAGACAAGCGCCGTTCCATCGGACCGGACGACGACGCTGCTGGGAAACTGAAACGGCCGGCCGGCGACGATCGTTTCGAGCTTTCCCGCGGCGTCGCCACGAAGCAGCTGATCCTTGCCGTGGGAAACGATCCAGACGCGGTCGTCGCCATCGACAAAGATGCCGCGGGGGGCAGACACTTCGGCATACAGCGTAGGCTCTCCGCCGGCGGCAGGAATGCGCATCACCCGATGTAACTCGAGGTCGGCGACGATGATCTCGCCGCTTTTCAATAAGCCGATGCCGGTCGGAATCCCGATCTCGCCGGCTGTGAGGGGCTGCGGCTGATTCTGGTCATCGAAGCGATAGACTTCGCGCATCGAGCTGTCGCCGGCCAGGAGTTTGCCGTCGCGGTCGATCGCGAGGCAGCGGACGGCATTGAGCGGTGTGCGGAACTTCCGCGAACCCTCAAAGAACAGGGACAAAGTGCCGTCCGACAGCCGCCACACTCCAGGCAGATTCCGGTCGGCGAAGAATGCCTCCTTCTCGGTTGCCGCGGCACCGAGCAGATACTCCGGCTCGGCACTGCGAACGATCGTCGCCGCACCTACGATCGTCGCCAATACACAAAGATGTACGAGCCAAGTCATACCGCCTGCCCGCCCCGTCCCCCAGCGATGCATGCTTACTCTCCTTCGCGAACTACCAGCAATTGGTCGATCTTGGGATTGGCGATTTCCTGCACGTCGCCGCCCGGCCAGCGAATCACCAGCTTGTCGACTTGATCGCCTTCGCCCAAGCCAAAGGTGAGCGGCAACTCGCTCTGCGACAAGTACCCACGTGTCGGACTGACAAGGCGATACTGTGTCTGCTCCCCTGCGGTCAGCTCGACGCGGGCCCCGATGGCATCGGTATTCGGCGTTTTTCCCACGAGTTTCACTCGCAGCCAGTGCCGGCTGAGCGCCTGGTCGTTGCGGAGTAGCCTCGCCGGTCCGCCCGAAGCGGTGACGACCAGATCGAGGTCGCCATCGCCGTCGAAGTCGGCAAATGCGGCCCCCCGGCCCACGAGCGGTTGGAGCAGATCCGCTCCGCACAGCTCCTTTGGCACCGGGCTGAATTCGGTCTTATGCTCGGGGCCGCAGTTCCAAAAAAAGTGCGGCGGCTGCTCGTAGTGCTGTGTCGCTTGCACGCGATTGATCTCGTCCTCCAAGTGGCCGTTGGCCGCAAACAGGTCGAGCCGGCCGTCGAGATCGGCGTCGAAAAAGAACAGGCCGAATGTCAGCTCCAGCCGCGTCGCCGGCCCCAGGCCGTTGGCCACGGCGTCATCGCGAAACTGCATCTGCCCCAGCGGGGAGACGTAAAGGGCCGTCATCTCGTTCGAAAAGTTGCCGATCGCGATCCCCAACTCGGGCGAATTGCGGAACTGGGCCACGTCGATTCCCATCGCCCCGCGGGCCAGGCCCGTCGAGTCGTAGGCCATCCCGGCGAACGTGGCCACCTCGCGGAAAGTGCCGTCCTTTTGGTTGTGCAAGAGAAAATTCCCGACCGTGTCGTTGGCCACGACAACATCGAGCCAGCCGTCGGCGTCAAAATCCTCGAATGCCACGCCCAGCGATTTACCCGCGGGAACCTTCGTGCTGGGATTGGCGATTTGTACGCCGCTTGGCTGCGAGACGTCCGTAAACTTGCCGTTCCCGTCGTTGCGATAGAGCGCGTTGAACGTGCCGGCGAATTGCTGCGGCCGGCCATACGCCCGGCCGCCCCCCACGAGCTGAAAGTTCTGGGCCAAGTCGAACTCTTTCGACCACGTTACATAGCGGCAGACGAACAGGTCCAGATCGCCGTCGCGGTCGTAGTCGAACCAGCCGCAGCTCGTTCCCCAGGCGTCCTCTGGCCCGGCGACGCCGGCCTCGGCCGTTACCTCGGTGAACTTGCCGCCATCGTTGCGAAACAGTCGATTTGGGCCGACCGCTGTGAAGAACAGATCGACGTCGCCGTCGCCGTCATAATCGGCCACTGCGACGCCCATGCCGTAGAACGAGACGTCGAGCCCCACTTCGCGGGTCACATTCGTGAACTTGGCTGTGCCGTCGTTCGCATAGAGCGCGAGCGTCGCCGGATCGCCCGCTTCCCGCTTGTCCCACGCCCAGCGCTGCGAATTGACGAACAGCAGATCCTGATCGCCGTCGCCGTCGTAGTCGAGCACGGCACAGCCGCTCCCCATCGTTTCTGGCAGGAGCTTGTCGCCATAGGCTCCGCTTTCGTGAACGAAGTCGATCCCGGCTGTCTGGGTGATGTCGACAAACAGCATCTTCGGCGGCACAACGTCGACGGCGGCCCGTTCGGTCGGCAGCTCAAGCTTCGCCTCTACGACCGCCGGTTCAGGCGGGACGACGCGAAACAGCCACCACGCGCCGCCCCCCAAGATCGCGACGACGCCAATGACGATCAGCGACGCGACGAGCGCCGTGCCGATCACCTGATCATCGGATTCATCCTGTTCGGACGGTGGAGTTGTCAGTTTGCTCATTGATGCACTCGTTAACCGCCTGCTGGGACGCCGGAGGACGCGGTTTCGGCGCTGGCATTTGCCGGAGTGTCGGCTGGTTGGCTTGCGGCCGCCGCTTCACCGGCAGGTAACTCGCCGCCAATTGCCGACAATCCGGGAGCTCCCGTCCGCTGTAAAGGATAAATGACAACTGCCTCCGCGGCATGGTTAGCGGCCGGATATTTCTCGCGGGCCAAACGCACCGCCCGGTCGGCGGCGTTGTCGTCGGGTTTGTAGCGCTCGTGTAGCGCGCGGTGCTCTTCCGCCCGCTGCTTGTCGCCGAGCTGCATGTAGAGGAGCTGCAGGTTGTGGTGGGCCGTGACGTTCTCGCTGTCGAGGGCGAGCGTCTTTTCAAACTGGGCGATGCTATCGCGCAACAGCCGTTCGCGCTCGGCGGCGTTCGCTTCGCCGCGCAATTGCCGCGCCCGATCGAACAGCACCACGCCGAGCTGATTCCGCACCTCGTAGTCGAGACTGAAGTCGAACTTGCGGCGGATCATCTCGGGGGTTTTGTCCTCAAGGACCTTGCGGAAGTCGCGCTCGGCTTCTTCGAGGTTCCCCAGTTGCTGCGCGACCTGGCCGCTCATCCAGGCCATCGTCCACGGCGGGGCGGGCTCCTCGGTGAACTGAGCGGCCCGATTAAGGGCGTCCGCGGCTTCGTCAAGCCGTCCCTCGGTGAAGTAGACGCGGGCCAGATTCAAAGGGCCGTGATACTGATTCAGTTTCTCTACCTCCAGGAACGCCTCCTCGGCCTGTTTCAGCTCGGCTTTTCCTTTGAGCAGCTGGCCGATGCCGTAGTCGTTCCACCGCTGCCACGGGGGAATCTCGCGGGGCGGATTCTCCACGGCGGCTTCGACTCCGGCCACCGGGAACGTCACGCGGTCGGTCGCCAGCACGGTAATCGGCAACTCGTTCACGTACAGCTCGCCGCCGTCATCGCCGCGGATCGGGTTGCC
Source organism: Pirellulaceae bacterium (assembly GCA_025459145.1). Lineage (GTDB taxonomy): Bacteria > Planctomycetota > Planctomycetia > Pirellulales > Pirellulaceae > CAYLLN01. The sequence goes on from JALORD010000093.1 coordinate 7,896, forward strand.
CGCCACCTTGCCATTCTTGGCGACGAACTGCATGTACTCGGTGTCAAACTTGCGATACAGCAGCCGCACTTCGACGGTGAGCGGCGCGGGCAGTCCCTCGGGGACCTTCAAGGCATAGTGCAGGCTGGCGGCTGCCCCCGGGGGAATCTGGTGATTGTAGAGCGGCGTGAATATATCCTGCGGGTTGCGGCGATTGATCCGGTTACCGTCCTTGTCGAGCATGAAGACGTTGACAAAGTGCGACCAGGGATCGACCTCGTTGCCGCGGGCTGCATCCATGTGGCCGCTGACTCCAACGACGAGGTCGCCGCTCTTGGCCGTGACTTCGACCCAGACTTCGTTCGAGTCGGCGGTCCCCTGGGTGAAGAGGTGGCCGAGCTTCATCGTTCGCACGACAGCCTCGAGCAGGTACTCCTTGCCCGGTTCAAGCGTCGGCACCTCGGGCCGTAAGGGTGCGTGTAGCCTCCCATCGATCGCGCCGTTTTCGCGAACGCCGAACAGGTCGATCCGCATCGTCTCCTTGAGAAAATTCTGATGCGCCCTGATCACTTCGGGCTTGTCCCGCAGCCAGGCAATGCCCGTGTTCGCCGCGGGGAACAGGTGGTCGTGGACCTTCAGCTTGCCCGTATCGTCGAACAGCTTGGCGCCAAAGTCGTCCGATTCGGCCAGCGGCATGTGGCACTGTGAGCAGTTGGTCTTCGCCTCCGGCGGATAGTAAAAACTCCGCGCCCCGTGCCCGGACACGCCGCTCAAGAGGAACGGATCGTAGTGATTCTGTCCGCGGAGAAATTCCTTGTAGTGATTCAAGGCATACGGCAGATGCACCTTGTGGCATGTCGAGCAGAACTCCGACGATTTGTCGGCCGAGCGGTGAAAGTCCTTCAGAAACGTCTTTTTATGCATCTCGGGCTTGGCCTTGACGAGCTGATTATTGACCCACTGCAGAAACGGGTTCTCGCTCGTCGCGAACGGATAGTGCTCCGGCTCTTCGATCGTGAACGCGGCGTTCCCCTCGGTGCCGTTCACGTGCGTGATCGCGTGACACGATGTGCAAGTGATTCCGGCGTGAGCCGTCGGATCCTTGAAGATGTCATAGTTTGGGTCGTCAAACGCCCCGCTGAAAAACGGCACCGGATCATGACAGCCGGCGCACCACCGCGAAGCCTTCACGTTGCCATCGCGCTTGAGCGAAACGTCGCGCGTTTCGCGGACGCTCGACAGGTACGCGGGGTTGTTGAACGAGCTGAACCGGTGGACGCTCTCCGACCAGGCGGCATGTACGTCGGCGTGACACTTTTTGCAGTAATCGTCCATCATCAGCGTCTTTGCCGGGATGAAGTTGCCGCTCGCCGTACGAGCCAGCGACGGCTCGAAGTACTGCGTTCCCTCCTTCGGCCCGATCACGTTCCACTTCCGCGGATCCTGCGAGTGGAGGCCGATCATCGCGGCGACCGTCACCGCCACGACGCCGACATACGCCAGGCCAATCCGCCATTTGATCGGCGTTCCGGCCAGTCGATGCAGCCAGTACAGCCACCCGGCCGCCAGCGGCAGCAGCACGTGCAGCCAGTAGACCACCGACCGCGTAAACGGGTGCTTCAGGTCAAAGCCCGTCACCCGCACCAGCAAAACGCCTGTCAGCAGGACTACGAGCGACACGGCAAACAGGGCGTATCCCACGCGCACCGCTCGCCGGTTCTTCCGCCGCCAGCTATTGCGCATGTGCAAAATGCCGAACACCAAGAACGGCCCGATCAGCAGAAACCCCAGCACCAGGTGGGCCAGGAACATGAGCTGATAGAAATAGTTCTGGTAGACGTGGTTCGTCACCGCTTCGAGCACGGTGACGCTCGCCAGATAGGCCGAGTTGGCCCCCAAGACGGCAAGCATCGCCAGGATCACATAGAACAGCTTCCGCAGTCCGGGCGTGATCGCCGGCACGTACGGCTTACGTGTTCGAGTCGTGGCTGGCGGGTTGGCCGCCGTCGCCGGAGGAGAGGTTGTCGCCATGTGCCGCAGTTCCTGCTGACCGACCGGCGCAAGCAGCAGCGCCGCGCGGGTCAAGTGACTTAGTAGATGCCCCAATCCAGATTCGCGGCGCTCCTATAAAACTGGGGAGCCGGCCCGCGCTGCGGCTGGTCAGGCGCGACCTGCCGCAAAGATTGCCAACGAAAGAGCGTCTAGGCACAAGGGGGACGGAGCGGAGCGCCAGGAGCAGTGCGAGCGGGCTGTCGTTGACTTTGAGGACGAGCAATTTGCCCATCGACCGCCGCTGGGGCAGCCTCGTCATCGGCGAACACTGCGATATCGCGCTCCGCCAGCGTTACCTCGCGAATCGGTACCACCGGCAAGTCGACCGGCGAGCGGCGGCATTCGGCCCCCTCGCAGGGACAAGGAACGGGGATCGCTGCCGAGAATTCATTGTCCACGTTTGCCGAGGGCAGTTCCGGGACATGTCCCGCCAGCCAATCGCCGCAACTTGCCTCGGCCGACAGGGCCGCGAACATCCAGAAAGCTAGACCGCAGGCCAGCGATCCGATCAATCGTCGTCGATGGTTCAGCAGCCCGATCAAGATAGCCCGCCCCAAAAGAACGGCACAGCCGTCAGAAAAGCACCCAACTTTCAGGATAGTGCTTGGTGCGGCTGAGTCAACGGTCTGGGAGACGAAACGGATCGCCTCCCTCCCACGACATCGACGTCTCTACTTGCCCCCCGGGTGATGTGGGCAATAGTGTTGCGGTTAAGAACGTGTGCCAGCGGCGCTGCGAGCAATCCGTACCGGTTAGCCCCGGCCCCCAGGCCGGAAACAGGAAGCTCAGCGTCGGGCCGGCAGTGCCAGTCTGTCGCGTGGGCGCGGCGGTTAAACGGCGTAACGACAGCACCCTTTGTGAATCAACAGCGAGAGTTCCCATGCGAGTCCTGGTAACGGGTGCGACCGGTTTCGTCGGTCGTCGACTGCTCGGGCGGCTCGAACGCCCCGTCGTCCTCAGCCGCAACGCCGCACGGGCCGAGAAATCGCTGGCCGAGTTTAAGGTCAAAGCTTACGACTGGGACCCCGAAGAAAAGCCGCCGCCGGCCGAGGCGTTCGACGGGGTCGACGCGGTGATTCATCTGGCTGGCGATCCGGTGGCTGAGGGACGCTGGACGGAATCCAAGAAAGCCCGCATCCGCAGCAGTCGCGTCGAGGGAACGCGTAACCTGGTGACGACGCTTCGGGCGATCGGCGTTCGTCCCAAGGTGCTCGTGAGCGCGTCGGCCGTGGGCTACTACGGTTCGCGCGGGGCCGAAGAGCTTGATGAGCACAGTTCATCGACGGGGGAGTACCTGGCCGAAGTCTGCCAAGCCTGGGAACACGAAGCGCTCGCCGCCAGTGAACTGGGAGTGCGCGTTGCGATGGTGCGGATCGGCATTGTCCTGGGAGAAAAAGGGGGAGCACTCGGCAAGATGCTGACGCCTTTTTATTTAGGAATGGGCAGTCCACTCGGCTCGGGCGAGCAATACATGCCCTGGGTCCACATCGACGATCTGGTGGGGATTTTCCTGCATGCGGCCAGTACCGACTCCATTCGCGGCCCGCTGAATGGCGTCGCTCCGCATCCGGTGACCAATCGGGAATTCACGAAAGTCCTGGGGAAGGTGCTCGGCCGGCCGACGTTCATGCCGGCGGTGCCCGCGGTGGTTCTGCGGACGATGCTCGGCGAATTTGCCGATGTGCTCTTGGCCTCTCAGCGAGTGCTCCCGCGGGCAACCGAGGCGAGCGGCTACCGATTCAAGTATGCCGAGCTCGAGCCCGCACTCCGCCAGATCCTGAAGCGGTAGTCCCTTCGCAAGGCGGCCGACTCGCGAGGAAGCGGCTTCGGGCTTGCAGACACGTTTCTCAAAGGTTTACGTTCCGTATGCCACACACCTATCAGCTTCAGCGGCGGCAGTTCATCCCGCGTCCTTTGAGCGAGGTCTTTCCATTCTTCGCCGATGCAGCCAACCTGGAGGCAATCACGCCCCCCTGGCTGCACTTTCGAATTCTGACACCGCTCCCGATAGCGATGGAGCGGGGGACGTTGATCGATTATCGCATCGTACTCAATGGCGTACCGCTCAAATGGCGGACGCGGATCGAGACATTCGAGCCGCCGTATCGATTCACGGACGTCCAATTGCGCGGACCCTATCGATTGTGGCGGCATACGCATGAATTTCACGAGCACGAGGGAGGGACGCTGATGCTCGACCGGGTCGAGTATCAGCTTCCGCTCGGGCCGCTCGGCTCTCTGGCACACCGGCTGTTTGTCCAGCGGCAGCTCAGGCAGATCTTCGATTTTCGCTACGAAACGATCGAGCGGCTGCTGGCCGGGGACCCCCAGTCGGCCCCCACGGGCGGATCTGTCGCACGCTGAATATGACCTAGATTTGCCGTGGAACACTCCCACCCAACCGCGGCAGTTGCGTACGCTGCCGATTGTGCGGGTCGTGCGGAGAGACCGGCATGCGTGAGATCAACCTCGAAACGCTCATCACGTACAACCCCTGGACCGTCCGGCCGGACACTCAACTCGACGACGTGGTCGAGCAGTTCAAAGCGCTCGGGCTACATCACATGCCCGTGGTCAACGACGAGCGGCACCTGATCGGCATGATCTCCGAAACCGATCTGCTCAAGGCCCAACAGAAACGGCGGGTCGTGCTGGTGGGATCGGGAGGTCCCGAAGAGACAGCCGATTTTCCCGAGGTCGTGGCCGACGTCATGACCCGCGTACTGGTGATGGCGGGCCCCGACGATTCGCCGCGGCAAGTGCTGCAAGTCCTCCTGGCTCATCGGATTCACGCTTTGCCGGTGGTCGAGTCCGGTCGGCTGATCGGGATGATCTCCTGCCGCGATTTTCTGCGTGAGTTGTCGTATGGCGAACTCGCTTCGTCGCGCGATCCGGTCTCGAAAATCCTCCGCGCGGTCCCCGAATCGATCGAACCCGAGACCCGTCTGGACGAGGCCTTCCTGGCGATGCAAGAATCGGGAGCGGCTTGCATGGCAGTTACCCAGGGCGGTTGCCCGCTGGGAGTCGTTTCGCAGCGCGATCTGATTCGCGCCCGGTGCCTGGCGATGGAGGAGGCTGGCGAAGACCTGCTCCCCACGCAACTTCCGCCCGTGGGCCGCATCCTGCGGCGGGCGACGCCGATCCGTCCCGGACAAAGGTTGTTCGAGGCAGCCCTGGTGATCATCCAGGAAGACCTGCCGGCCGCGGTCGTCATCAATCAGGCGAATCGGCTGATGGGGCTTGTGACCGAGGATGACCTGCTGCGCGTTATTCACGACGCCAGTTGACCGCGGCCATTTCGGGCCTGCATCTAGTTATCGTCCGGTGCTAGCGCCGCCCGCAGGTGTCCGGCGTGGCGGGACAACTGCCGCAGATGCCCGCCGTGTTGGGACAGCCGCTCGCGTGCCTGCTCCGGCGGAATGCCGAGGCGCTGGGCCACGACGGCCGTCTTCAGTTCGCCGCCACACTGGGCCAGGAGCGACTCCGCCGACGCTTCCGAAAGGCCGGTCAGCTCCGCGACGATCCGACGCGTCCGGGACACGAGTTTGCTGTTCGTCGCCCGCTGCCGTAGGTCTTGCCGAGCAGGATCATCGCACCGGTGGTCAGCGTGTTGAGGACCAGCTTGGTCGCGGTGCCGGCCTTCATCCGTGTCGAGCCGCTGATCACTTCGGGTCCGACCACCGGCGCGATCATCAGATCGCAGGCCGCTGTCAGCTCGGTGCCGCGATTGCAGGCCAGGCCGATGGTGGCCGCGCCGAGCGAGCGAGCATAGGCGAGCCCTCCCAGGACATACGGCGTGCGGCCACTGGTAGCGATCCCGACTAGCACGTCGCCGGCCGACAGGCCAATCGCGGCCAGGTCGCGAGCCCCCTGATCGCGGTCGTCCTCGGCTCCTTCGATCGCCTGGGTCAACGCGGCCGACCCGCCCGCAATGATGCCGACTACCATTCCCGCCGGAACGCTAAATGTCGGCGGGCACTCCGACGCGTCGAGCACTCCCAATCGTCCGCTGGTCCCCGCGCCGAGATAGACGAGTCGCCCTCCGTGCTGCAGACGCTCAGCAATGATTTCGATCGCCCGGGCAATCGGCTCGGCTTCGCGGCCGACCGCCTCGGCCACGCGGGCGTCTTCGGCGTTGATCAGTCGCACGATGTCGAGCGGCGGTAGCGAGTCGATCTGTTCGGAGGCCGGATTGCGCGATTCTGTGGTGGGCAGGGGCATGCGTAGCGGGCCGGAGGTGAGTATTCTGGTGCCGGTTCATTGTACTGGCGCCCCTCGCATGAATCTTGGCTCTATCGATCTGTTGGTGCTCGTCGCCTTCCTGGCGAGCGCGGTCATTGTGGGGCTGTTCGTCAGCGGCCGCGGCCAGGGCCTCGAAGGGTACCTGCTCGGCGGCCGCGATCTCCCCTGGTGGGCGATTCTCGGCTCGATTGTCGCCACGGAGACGAGCACGGCGACCGTCCTCAGCGTGCCGGGAATTGCCTACGGCCCCGATGGAATGCGATTCTTACAGCTCGCGATCGGCTATATCGTCGGCCGGCTGGTGATTGTCCGCGTGCTCTTGCCCCTGTATTTCGAGGGGCGTCTGCTCAGTGCCTACGAAGTGCTCGACCGGCGGTTTGGCCCAGCGACCAAACAGGGAGCGTCGCTCCTGTTCCTGATCACGCGCAATCTGGGCGACGGCCTGCGGCTGTTCCTGGCGGCCAGCGTCCTCGAGCAACTGACCGGCCTGTCATTTAGCCTGAGCGTGGTAATCGCCGGGGCAGCAACGATCGCCTACACGTTTTTCGGCGGAATGAGGTCGGTCGTGTGGAATGACTGCATCCAGCTCGTCGTGTATCTGCTGGGGGGAGTGGCAACCGTGTTCGTGATTGCCCGCAGCGTCCCGGGAGGTTTCGGAGAGATCTTTGAGTTTGCCCGCGAGCATGACAAGCTGCAGGTCCTCGACTTTCGGTGGTCATTCAACGACTCGTTCAGCTACCCGTATACCTTCTGGGCCGGACTCATCGGCGGGGCGGTGCTGACGATCGGCACCCACGGAACCGACCAGATGATGGTGCAGCGGTATTTGAGCGCCCGCAGCCAACGCGACGCCGGGCGGGCCCTGACGCTAAGCGGTGTTGTCGTGCTCGTGCAGTTTGCGTTATTCCTGTTTATCGGCGTACAGCTCGCGGCGTACTACGCCGGCCATCCCGAGGTACAGGCGGCCTGGGAGGTGCAGAAATCCCAGGGCACCTGGAGCACGGACAAGGTATTCTCGGATTTCATCATTAACCACTTTCCTCGCAATTCGGGGCTCGTGGGACTCTTGCTTGCTGCGATCCTGGCTGCGGCCATGTCGACGCTCTCCAGTTCCCTGAACGCTTCGGCGTCGGCCGTGGTCAACGATTTTTATATTCCCGCCTGCGTCAAGAAGCAGAGCGATGCCCACCTCCTCGCGGTGAGCCAGGGAGCGACGATGTTGTTTGGCCTCGCGCAGGTCGCGATTGGCCTGGCGGCGCGATGGCTGTCGAGCGCCGTGGTGACGAGCGCCCTGACGATCGCCGGTTATGCGGCTGGCGTTTTGCTTGGCGTGTTTGCACTCGGCGTGCTAACGCGCCGCGCCAGCCAGGCGGGAGCGCTTAGCGGCGGCGCGGCAGGACTGGCCGTGCTGCTCGCAGTACAATTCCTGCTACCCCTCTGGGACGCGAAGATCGCCTGGCCGTGGTTTGCCTTAATCGGCTCCGCAGTGACGTTTGCTGTGGGATGGATTGTTTCGACGCTCGCCCCTCGGCCGACTCTGCTTCCGCCTTCCGCCAACTCTGCCCCTCCGCTCGATCCGACCTGAGGAGAACTGCCGTGTTTGTCTGTTCACGCGGGAAGACTCTTTGGATTGCCGCTGTTTGGCGGTTGGTACTGGCCATCGTGCTCGGTTTCGGCAGCGGGCGGGGAGCCAGCGGCCAGCTTCCCGTGGTCGAGCCAGCCGAGGTAGGGCTCGACGCCGTGCGGCTCGCGCGGATCGATGAATTGGTTGCCGAAGGAATCGCCGAAAAACGAATGCCCGGGTGCGTGGTCTGCATCGGCCGGCAAGGAAAAATTGCCTGGCTCAAGGCCTATGGCAATAAGCAGCTCGTGCCAAGCGAAGTGCCGATGACGACCGACACGGTGTTCGACATGGCGTCGATCACCAAGCCGGTCGCCACGGCGACGAGCGTGATGCTGCTCGTTGAACAGGGCAAACTGCGACTGTCCGACAAAGTGGCCGACCACATTGCCGAATTTGCGGCCAACGGCAAAGAGGCGATCACGATCTTCGATCTACTGACCCACCAGAGCGGATTGTTGCCGGACAACAAACTGTCCGACTATGACGACGGCCCCGAGAAATCGCTGGAACGGATTTGCGCCCTCGATCTGCAGGCGCCCACCGGTACGAAGTTCATTTACTCGGATGTGAATTACATCCTGCTGGCGGAGTTGGTCCGGCGGGCCAGCGGCCAGGATGTGCACCAGTTTTCGCAGGAGCATCTGTTCGGTCCGCTCGGCATGCGCGAGACGGGCTATCTGCCGGCCGAAGCTTTGCGAGCCCGGGCCGCGCCGACCGAGGAGCGCGAAGGCCGCTGGATGCAGGGGGAAGTGCACGACCCGCGAGCCTACAAGCTGGGCGGAATCGCCGGGCACGCGGGGCTCTTCTCGACGGCGGCGGACCTGGCCCTCTATGCCCAGATGATGATCGACCGGGGCCGGGCCGGCGAACGATCGATAATCGCGCCGCAGACGGTGGCCACGATGACCCGCGCGTACTCCTTGCCGGGCGGTGCACGGCGCGGCCTCGGCTGGGACAAGCGGAGCGGTTATTCGAGTAATCGCGGCGAGTTAATGACCGACTCCGCCTTCGGCCACGGCGGCTTCACCGGCACGGTGCTCTGGATCGATCCCGACCTGGAGCTGTTCGTGATCTTCCTCTCGAATCGCGTCCATCCCAGTGGCAAGGGACTTGTAAACCCGCTCGCCGGCCGCATCGGCACAGTGGCGGCCGGAGCGATCGTCACACCAAGTTCGCCGCGTCCGCCAGCGGGCACCGTGCTGACTGGAATCGACGTCCTGGTGCGCGACAATTTTCGCTCGCTGGGCGGGAAAAAGGTGGGGCTTATTACGAATCACACGGGCCGCAGCGCCAGCGGCAAGTCCACGGTTGAGTTGTTTCACAGCGCTTCCGACGTCAAACTCGCGGCCCTCTTCAGCCCGGAGCACGGCTTTGAAGGGAAACTCGACGTCGCCAAGATCGGCGATTCGCAGGACGGCACGACCGGGCTCAAGGTTTACAGCCTCTATGGCGAAACCCGCCGGCCGACGGCTGAAATGCTGGCCGACATCGACACGCTGGTCTTCGACATCCAGGACATCGGTGCGCGGTTCTACACCTATGTCTCGACGATGGGCGAAGCGATGACTGCCGCAGCCGAGCACAACAAGCGGTTCGTCGTGCTTGACCGGCCCAATCCGATTGGCGGATTGGCTGTCGCCGGGCCGATGCTCGACGAGGGGAAGGAATCGTTCGTTGGGTTTCACTCGTTGCCGGTGCGGCACGGCATGACGATCGGCGAGCTGGCCCAGTTGATCCAGCGCGAGCGCAAGCTCGACTTGCAACTGGAGATCGTTCGCTGCGAAGGGTGGCAGCGGGGCGATCTGTGGGATGCAACGGGCCTCGTCTGGGTCAACCCTTCACCCAACATGCGCAATCTGACCCAGGCGCTGCTCTATCCTGGCATCGGCCTCCTGGAGACGACCAACCTGTCGGTCGGCCGGGGGACCGATACGCCGTTTGAAGTCTTCGGCGCGCCGTGGATCGACGCCCGCGAGCTAGCTGCTAAGCTCCGTGAAGCGAATCTGCCTGGCGTCGCGTTCGTCCCAATCGAGTTCACACCGTCGAGCAGCAAATTTGCCAGCGAAACGTGCCGCGGCGTCAACGTCATCATCACCGACCGCGAGCGATTTGAGCCGCTCGCGACCGGGCTGACCATCGCAGCCACCCTCCGCTCACTGTACCCGGAAAAGTGGGAGGCGAAAGGCTACGCCCGCCTGCTGGGAAACGGCGCGGTTCACGAAGCGCTTCTCGCCGGCAAGTCGGGACCGGAGCTCGTCGAAATCTCGCGTTCGGGCGTGAGCCAATTCCTTCGCCGTCGGGCCGGCGTGCTGCTGTATGAATGATCCTGTCATCCGCTCGGGGCTCGAAGTTGCACTCATCGAGCCGGCGCCCGTCCTCGCGCGCGGGGGCCGGTTCGGGCTCCTCCTGAATCAGGCGTCGGTCGATCGCTCGTTTCGTCTGGCCTGCGATGTCCTCGCGAATCGGTTTCCCGGGCAACTCGCGGCCCTCTTCTCGCCGCAGCATGGCCTGTGGGGCGAGGAGCAGGCCAACATGATCGAGTCGCCTCACAGCTGCTTCGCGCCGCTCGATCTGCCGGTCTACAGTCTGTACAGCGAAACCCGTCGGCCGACGCCCGAGATGCTCCGCGGCCTCGATTGCCTCGTGATCGATCTGCAGGATGTCGGGACGCGGGTGTACACGTTTATCTGGACGGTCCAGCAGTGCCTCGTGGCATGTGCCGAGGCG
>JALORD010000506.1 GCA_025459145.1 Pirellulaceae bacterium
GCCCCTTCGACGAACTCGCCCGTCCGGCGAATCGCGAACTCGAGCGCCTCGTCGGTCATCGCGAGGCGGAGCTTGTCGTTGTAGATCTGCAGGATCGCCCGGCGGTCGTCCGCGTCGGGATACGGAATGTGCAGGTGGAACTCAAACCGCCCCGGCCGCAGGAGGGCCGGATCGAGAATCTCGACGAAGTTGGTCGTGCCGACGACGAATACCAGTTCGTCCGAGTGAAAGCCGTCCATCTCGGTGAGAAGCTGATTGACCATCGAGTGTTCGACGCCCGAGCCGGTGTACGTGCCGCGAGCCGAGGCGAACGAATCGAGCTCGTCAAACACGATGATCGCCGGAGCCGACTGCCGGGCCCTATGGAAAATCTGCCGCAGGTTCTCTTCGCTTTCGCCGACCCACCGGCTTTTGAGCTCCGGCCCCCTTAGCGAACAGCGTCTTCCCCGTGCCGGGCGGGCCCCAAAAAATCATCCCCCGCGGAATCAACGACTCGAGCCGCGCGATTTCCTCGGGATCGGTCCGCTGGTCTTTGTGGGCCAGGACGTCCAGAATCTCGGCCCGCAGCCGCTGTTTGACTTTGGCGTAGCCCCCCAGATCGCGGTCGAGGTCGATTGTGGGGACTTCGAGCTGTCCGCCGCTCGTGGCGCTGCGGATTTGCTGATAGGCCCGCCGCGGATCGGCCGGGTAATCTTCCCCTTCGAGGGCCGACAGCAGCTTCCGCAGCCGGGCGGCGTTCATTCCCGAGACGTATTTGTAGAGCGCCCAGGGATTAAACTGCCGGCCGAACTTGCGGGCTTCCTTCTGGGTCACGAGATGCGCGAGCCGCGGCCGCGGGACGCCGAGCAGACTGTAGCGATGCGGAAATAATCCTTCGATCACCCGCGGTAGCGCAAACGAAGGATCTTTGAACCCGAGCCACACCAGCTCCGGGTTCTCGTACAGGAGCGGAATCACCTCGCGGGCCTCGGCGGTGAGGCCCCCTTGGCTGGTCGTCAGCAGATCGAGATGCGGCAGCACCACGACTCGCTTCTCGACGGCGCCGCGGACCGCGTCGCGCAATTGGCCGATCATCATCGCCACCAGACCGCACGACATTTCCTGCGTCTGCCCTTCGCGCGGCCGGCCGTCGAGATACAGGCACTTCAGGTCGCGCTGCTTCAGTCGTAGCCGCAGGTTCACGAACACGTGCGGGGCGAGGTCCTTGTCGCACTCGACGAGCACCGGCAGCCCGCGTACCAGGTCCGAAGCGATGTCAGCCAGCGTCTGGGCATAAGCCGCCTCCACAGCCCCTTCGACCGAAAGCTGCTGCGGCAACGCGGATTCAGGAACGATGACGGACATGGGGAGGAGGGGGCTGGGGGCTCGGGACTAGGGGACGGAGGACAGGGAACGGGGGACAGGGGGCGGAGGTCGGAAGTCGTTGAGTCAGCACACAACTGACAAATGACACACTAAACCTCGACCACAATCGTCAGCGACCCCGTCGCTGCATCTTCGGTCAGGTTCTTGATCTGTCCCATCTGCGAGGCCTTCAGCTTGAGGGCCGCGGCTGTGGCGCGGTTAACGGCCTGATCGAGCTCGCGGCGGACGTCGCCGAGGGCCGCTTCGAGCCGGTCGGTGGCCTGTTTTTGCAGCTCGGCCGTCTGCCGATCGGCTTCCTGAGCCAGCGAGGCCTGAATCGCTTTGCGGAGTTGCTCCTTCACCTGGGCCGAATTGGGACCCGCGTCGTCGTAAGCCCGCCCTTCCTTCTCGGACGTGAGATCGACCTTCCCCTGAGCGGCGGCACTCACCGTCACTTCGCCGCTGCCCAAGTCGACCGCGATCGAGATTCCCTGGTCCTTGCGAACGACCTGGTTTCCCTTTCGCTCAAAACCGCGCCCCGTCAGTTCCTGGGCCAGCAGTTCGGCCATCTGCTCAGGGGGCAAGATTTCGAGCAGCTCGAGCTGCGAGCTGACGTGATCGCTCGCCCGGATCACGCGGCGGAGCGATTCGCGGACGCGGATGCGATACGATCGACTCATGATTTGTCTCCTCGTGTCGGTGGGTGACGGTCTGCAATGGTTAACTGAATTCCTGTGTTCAGCGCGCACTCCGGTGCGCGATTTACCCGGTCTCCGCAGGAGACGCTCTGGCGGCCTCGGCGGTTCGCGGAATTTCGGCCACGAGTCCCTGGGTCTCGGCGAGTGCCGCCGCTGCGGCCGAGGACAATGCGTCGCCGTGATACGCTTCCCAGTCCGCTTTCCACAGCTGCGCCGCGGCGTAGCCTTCGTCAAAATAGCCGATTCCGCGGGCCGCGGCCTGCCAGCGGCCGAGCTCGACCACATATTGCAGGGCGACGACTGCGTCGCGATACGCCTGCTGCCGATCGGCGAGCCGCAGCTTCTCGAGCCGCAGTTCCGGCACGCGCCGGCGGACATTCGCTCCGGGCGTCGTCAGCGTGCGGGCCGCGGCGAGCAGAAACCGCGCCAGGTCGCGGCGCTCAATCTTGTCGATGGCTGCGAAATACGCATCGAGCGCCCGGCGCTGGCTGGCGGCCATGGCGCGCAGCTCTTCAAACTCCCGCACTCGCTCCTTCGCCGCCTCCATCTCGATCCACAGCTCGGCCAGTTGGCGCTGACTCGCTTCGAGGATGGCAATGCCGGCTGGCACCAGCCAGGGCGAGAAATCGAGCGGGGCGGCGTTGGCCGGATGGTCGAAGTCGGCCGCATACAGAAGCTGACAGAGCGGCTCGTTCCGCCAGGGTTCTCCCTGGACCCACGCCACGCCGATGTCCGACTGCCGCACGGCGCCGTATGCGGCCGCCAGCAGCCAGCGATCGCCGATCTCCAGTTGCCGCTTTCTTGGCACTTTCCAGAGCGCCGCGGGCTTCGCGCATGTCTCGGAAGTAGCCCACATCAGAAAGTCGAGCGCCAGAGGCGAAAACGCGAGGCCCAGTTCGCTGGGCGCGGTCCGCTCCCACAGTCGGCCGGTCGCGGCCTCACCGCCGCGCAAGAATCGCTCGCTCCTCCAACCCGCCTCCGCGACGAGCCGCGTCGCTCCCTTGGCCAGCGTATCCGCTACCAGCCGCACGGCCGCCGCGCTCAGGCACTTCGGCCGCGGCTGTGCCTTGGTCAGGATCGGCAACCACTGCGACCGGGGCGCATGGCCCAAGAGCCCCTGCAGCAGGGTCAAGAGGTCCGCTTCGAAGCGGCTGACGGTGGGGAGCGGGGAAGGCATGAGGTCGGGGGACAGGGGACAGAGATCGGAGATCGGACGAAACCACCACTTGAAACTTGAATCGCGGCTAAATTCCTCCCCCGAAACTTTGAACTTTGAACGGTGAACTCCTCCCCAACCACTAGCCACTCCTGGTCGCTTGCTTCGGCAGTTTGCGCCAAAAGTCCGCGAGTCCGGTCGCGGGAAAGCCGTTGACCGTGAGTTCGCCGCCAGCCAGGCGTATTTCCAGTGTGTTGGAGAGCATCCACGCGGGATCGTTGCGGTCGTAGCGATCGCTGAGGAAATGCACCTGTTGATTCGTCGAGCCAATCCAGCGGCGGCGCGTCTCGGGCTGCTCGCGAATGTACGGCCCATCGACCAAGATGTCGGTCGCCGCGAGCAGCCGATCGGTGTCTGCATCCCGCCGCTCGCGCAGCTCGGCCAGCGTAAACCCGCTATAGATCATCACGCCGGGGCCGGCCTCGCGCACGATCGTTGCGAGGTCCGCCGCACCGGCTGCCTGGGCAAACGGCTCGCCGCCGAGGAGCGAGATCCCTTCGAGCGCGTGCTCGTGCTGCGCGGCGATGATCTGCTCCGCCAGCTCGCTCACCAGCACCGTGGTTCCTCCGGCAAACGGCAGCATCTCGGGGTTGCAGCAACCCGGGCAACGGAGCGGACAGCCTTGCAGCCAGATCGCGAACCGCCGCCCCGGACCTTCGGCCTCGGTCGCAGGAATAACCTGCGCGATTTGCAGGAGAGCGATTGGAGATGTGGCGGCCATCTTTCTTTGCCAATTGCCAGCGGGCACAATGCCGCGATGCAAATCGAGCGGCTGTCGATCGAGCTTACCAACCGTTGCCAGAAAGGGTGCTGGTTTTGCTACAACCACAGCCATCCGGCGGGCGACGAGGTATGGACGGCTGACGAGCTCGTCGGGTTCATTTTGGACTGCCGCGAGCACGGAACCAAGGCTATTTCGCTG
>JALORD010000507.1 GCA_025459145.1 Pirellulaceae bacterium
CTGCGTCAATTCTTCCACTTTCTTTCGCAAGCGGCCGACTTCCTTTTGCTGATTGAGCTCCTGCCTCTGCAACAGCTCGATCGTAATTTCCCCCACGCGCGAGTCGTGGCGGCCCTGAAACGCCATGTACGACTTGATCACCTCATTGACGATCAAGGCAGCTTTAGCAGGATCCCGGCTCGTGAACTTGATGACGAAGTAGTCAGACCCGGCCAGAGGCAGAATCACCAAGTGGTTACGCACGTACGCAAGCTTATCTTCTTCTTCCAAGAGCTCCGGAGTCTTGTCGACCAGAGGGATTGCGAGCACGGGCTCCAGCACCGGCGGACTTTTGAGAAGTTGCAGCTGGTTGGCCACGAATTTCTGAGCACCATCATGAGCCAGATTCTGCAGCAGCGTCCCCTTGGGTCGAATCTCCAGATGGGCTTCCGCCGTGTACGTCGGCACGCTGACGTAGTACACCACGACGGCAGCTCCGGCCGCCAACAGCAGCCCCATGGGCAGGGCCAGATGCCACCAGCACCGCAGGGCGATCAGCACGGTATGCAGGTTGAACTGGGGAAAGCCGCTTCCCGGTTGGGGAGCGGCGCCGGTGGGGGGATAGATGGTTGTGCTCACCGCGAGCCTCTTGTTGCTTCGTTCGAGAATTTCCGCTGACTGATACGATTACGTACGCGATTCGCGCACGAGGGTGGACATATCCATCACCTCGTCCTCACGGACGAGCAAACGCAGGTACCACAGCACTCCCCAAAACATGGCCGCCGCCAGGGGAATCATGGCGTAACCCGCGAAATCATGGGCAAACTTGTGGGCCGCCTCGCCCGACACGAACTGATACATGAGGCCGGTCGCCACAATTCGCGTGGCGTTGGCGACGATGGCGATCGGCACGAGCGACAAAATGAGAATCGCCTTCTCCCACCAGGTCCGCTTGACGAGCGCCACGTAGGCATAGGCCAATGCCATCACGCTGATAAACAGCCGCAGCCCCGAGCAGGCCTGAGCCACTTCGAGTTGATTCTCGCCCAACAGAATCACGTTCCCTTCGGCGAACGCCGGCTGACCGAGCAACTGCAGGACGTAGCAGCTGATTTTCGTAGCAATTCTTTGGAGCGGCATACTGGCCATCGACTCCCAGCCAAAGGGGAGCGGCACCATGAACCACAAAAAGCCGATCGACGGGAGCGACCAAACCAGGAGCCGCCAGCCGCCGACGAGCGCCACCGATCCGGCGACCCAAGGGAGGATCGACCAGCCGTCAAGGAAGTCGAAGAAGAACCGACCCGCAGCGACACGCATCGCCAGCGCCAACGCGAGCAGCGGCAAGCCGACCGCCGGGCTCGAAGGACCAACTCCCGGACAACTCTTTTGCCGGGCTACCAGAAACACGATAGCCAGCGGAATGACTAGAAAGCCGTGTGAGTAGTCGGGGACGGTATTCCAAGTGTTGACGAGCCCCTTGAGCGTCGGCCAGTAGGCCCACAAGCCGACCCCCAGGCAGGCCAGTCCGACGGCCATCGGCAGCCACGGATCGACCACGACGGGCGCGGCCGGAGCTGGAGCGGGCTTGGCTGGCGTGACGCGTTGGACAGCCGGCTTGGCCGCCTTGGCCTGCTTTTTCTTGCGGCCGACGGACGGCTTGTCCGACTGGGCGTGTTCGATTGTGTGTTGATCGACTTGTGACATTGCTTAACCTGCTGGCTGGGGCCGTTGCTGCCCTATCTACCCTGGGACCGCAAGCGGTCCTGCCTTGGCTCAACTGCGAGCCTACAGTCCTGGATACAAAAGCCTTTCGAGCTTGCGCCGCACGCGGTGCCGCAACTGCCAGGCGTTTTGGGCCGAATAGTCGGTCTCGTCGTCCATTAGCCCTGGCGTGACAAGCACTTCTAAGTAGAACTTCCGCTCGGCGGGCGAAAGCGACTTCACAAACTCCTCGCTCGACAAGCGGCCCATGGCGCCGCTCGTGGGGTCGCGTTCGGCTTCTCCTTTCGAGACAGCCTGTTCCCGTGTCTTGCGGCGGCGTTCCGCCCGCAGGAGCATCCGCGACTCGCTCTTGGCCAGCACCGACAAAAACGTCGCCAACCGGCAACCGCGAGCCGCGTCGAACTTGGCGAGCAGCTTGAAATCGTCGCGCACCAGGGCATACCAGACGCGAGCAGCGATTTCGTCGAGCAGATTCGCATCCTGGCTGGCCCGGCCAAGGTACGCCTTGATCGCCGAGCGCAGCGTTTCATGAAACCGGGCGTACATCTGCGACCAGGCGGCGGGGTCGCGCGCCAGGCACCGCTCGACGAGCAAGCGATCTTGATCCGCGGGCTTCATTGCGGGGCGTCGGCCGCTGGATTTAGGCGACGCAGAATTGTCTGCTGCACGACGACCATTCGCCGAGCTACTGGATTTTGAAGGGCGCGGCACTGCGCGGAAGAAATCAGAAAAACAGGCGGGAAGGAGAGGTGCGTCGGAGGGAGAATCGCGCGTGGGAGTCAGATAGATTTGCGCGGACTTCGTCCCGGTGGGTTGCGCTTCCAGAATTGTCTGGAAGCAGGTCCAACCGGGAATCAAGCACCGAGTCGCAGTCTAGTCGCGTCCGGGTCAGACATCAAGCATTTGACGGCCCGTCGGGGACATTTTTCCGTAAACTCACCGTCAGGAAGCGACATCTGTGATCACGGTCCGCTGCTGGTTTCTCCAGGTTTGGGGCCCTGGCAGCTAGTTTCCAGGGCGATTTTGAGCCGGTCCGAATCGTCCTAAATCATTGTCCGGCAACGCCTTGCTCACTTTTACACGACACTGGAAAACAGTCCGTACATCACCTCCAGGTAATCGGCTGCCTCGGCTGGCGGCATCACCAGCGGGGGGCTGATTCGAATCACTTTGCCCGCGAGCGGGCCGAGCAAGTGAATCGCCCGGCCTTGGGCGTCCCCCAGATAACAGGCTTGCACGCAGGCCCGAGCCACCGCCTCGGCCGGCAGCGACCCGACCGGGGCGCACTCGATTCCCCACACCACGCCTTCGCCCCGCACGTGCGCTACGCAGGGCAATTCCGCCAGCTTGACGAGGCCGCGTTCGATAACTCGCGACAACTCCTTGGCCTGCGCGAGTACGTCGGTCGTCTCAAATTCGTCGAGCGTGGCGAGCACCGCGGCACTGGCGAGCGGATTGGCGCTCCAGGTGTCTGACGCTTCGCCAAACTGCATGTTGGCAAAGAGATCGGCCCGACCGACCGCAGCGCTTACAGCCACGCCGTTGCCGAGTCCTTTACCGAGCACGACGATGTCCGGTTCGATGCCGTATTCGGTAAAAGCAAACAGCGAACCGGTGCGGCCGAAATTGGCCTGCACCTCGTCGAAGATCAGCAGGATGTCGTGCTCGCGGCAGAATCGCTCCAGGAGCTGAATGTATTC
The DNA here is from genome assembly GCA_025459145.1 of Pirellulaceae bacterium. Classification (GTDB taxonomy): domain Bacteria; phylum Planctomycetota; class Planctomycetia; order Pirellulales; family Pirellulaceae; genus CAYLLN01. The sequence continues at coordinate 3,408 of JALORD010000507.1, forward strand.
CTTTTGTGGATGATATGACCCGCCGCCACCGAGGTAAGGCTCGGTAATCAGGGCACAAATTCGCCCGTCGTACTGCCGCAGCAGGCTGTCGAGCTCGGCCCGATAGGGCGCAAGATCCAAGGGCTCGCGCCGCCGGGCGAGGTTTTCGCATTCGTGCCGCGGAAAGCTTAGAAACTTGACCCGCGGATCGCGCTCGGGATCGTTCTCGCTGCCCGTCACGGCACCGGCGAGTCCCTTTTTGCCGTGAAAGCCGTGCCGCGTGCTGAGGATGATGTCGGCTCCGTCGCGGCGGTCGAGGGCCGCCCACAGTGCTTTTTGAATGGCTTCGCTGCCGCTGGCTGCCCACAGCACCTGCTCGCAGCGAGCGCCGCCGGGCTGTTGTTGCATCAGGCTGAGCAGTCGCTCGGTCGCCAGGACTTCGATCTCGGTCACGGCGTTGTAGGCGTTGAGCGTGACCGCCTGGCAGAACTCGCCA
>JALORD010000508.1 GCA_025459145.1 Pirellulaceae bacterium
GCCGGCTCGGTCGCCTTCGCGGCGTCGGCCAAGAGCTGTGCCACGGCGTCGCGCCGCAGTTCGAGGCTCGGGTCGTCGAGCAGCGTCGGAATCAGCCGGCTCTCGGCCGTGGGATCCTGCGCGGCAATGAACTCGTAGGCCAATCGGCGGCCGCGAGGGGAGTGACGCGTGTCGGCCAGGAATTTCTCGAGGTCTGCCTTCGGCAGCTGGGCGGCGCCGCGCTGGGCGACGCTCTCGGCAGCTCCGCGGAGCCAGTTGGTGGCGATCTCGTTCGCGCCGTCCATCGCGGCCAGAATCTGTGGCAGATCGGCCGCCTCGGCCTTCGCCAGCGACTTCATCGCGCCCGCCGCGGCGGCGTGATTCTTGCCGCCGGCGTCGACGGCCTTCACCTTGGCCAAATCGGCCGTCAGATCGGCGGCCTGCGATTGTCGCAGCCCAGCGCCGCAAACCAGCGAACAAGCCAGCCCGCACACAAGCGCGCGGAAAGCTCCAGGAAATCGACTCATGGGTCAAAAGCCTCTTCCAAGCGAGGATGGTGGGCCGAGCAGGGAGGGAATGCCGGCAGGTCGCACCATTGTAGTCGACGGCTACGGCAAAGGGGATCAGGCGAGTCGCCCACCTGAGCCAGGGTATGCGAGAGCCGCAGATAAACGCGGATTAACGCCGATCAGCGAACTTAGTTTCGCCCTTGCTCCCGATCTGCGTCCTTTGGCGATAATCCGCGGCCAATTGCCCGAACGGTATGGAAAGACCCTCAGCTCAATAGCGCCCGGACCGACGCGATTAGCTGCTCCGGATCCTGGAGCGACGCTTCGGTAGCCTCGGTCGTGGCGAGATTCTTGAGCTGGCAGCGGCCGGCGGTGAATTCTCGCTCGCCGGCGATGATCGCCACGCGAAATCCGCGGCGGTCGGCGTATTGCAGTTGCTGGCCGAGTTTTTTCGGTTCCGGGTAAACTTCGACGCCGATCCCCGCCCCGCGCAGAACCGCCGCCAGGCGCAGATAGTCGTCGAGCCGGTCCTTGTCGAAGTACGCGATCAGCACCGGCGCGGGAGTGCGGACCTTCGACAGCATGCCCAGCTCTTCGAGCGCCGCGAGCAGCCGATCGAGCCCCAGCGACGCCCCGATGCCGGGCAGCTCCTGCTTGGTGAAAAGCCCCGCCAGGTTGTCGTATCGTCCGCCCGAACAGATGCTGCCGATCGTCGGCAGATCGGCCAGGAACGTCTCGAAAATCGCGCCGGTGTAGTAGTCGAGTCCGCGGGCAATCGAGGCATCGATCTTGAGTGCCGACTCGGGAACTCCCCCGGCTGCCGCGCCGCGCACGATTGCTCGCAGCCGCTCGACCCCTTCCTCGCCTTGGGGATTGCCCGCCACAAGCTGGGCAAGCTGGCTGAGGATAGCGTCGCTATCGCCCGAGATTTCCGCCAGTTTCAGCACCTGCTCGGCCTGCTCGCCGGTCGTCCCCGCCGTGCTCGCCATCTCGGCGGCGACTTTCTCGCGCCCGATCTTGGCCAGCTTGTCGAGCGCTCGCAGGATCTCGGTGCTCCGCTCGGCAAGGCCCAGCTTCTGGAGCAGGCCGCTCAGGACGGCCCGGTTGTTAACATGAATCGTAAACGGCAGCGGCCGACCAAACGCCTCGCCGATCTTGCGAATCAGCTCATAAATGACGAGCCCCGTTTCGATATCGGCGGCGACGGCCCGCGTGCCAATCGTGTCGAAATCGCACTGCATGAACTCGCGGTACCGGCCGCGGGATGTGTTTTCCCCTCGCCAAACTGACCCAATGTGGTATCGCTTAAAAGGCAGACCGATTTCATTGACATGTTGAGCGACGAAACGGGCCAGCGGCACCGTCAAGTCGAAACGCATTCCGACCATTCGCCCGCCGTGGTCCTCAAACTCGTACATGAGCCGGTCGGTTTCGTCGCTTCCCTTTCCCTTGAGTACCTCCAAATACTCAAGCGCCGGCGTATCGATCGGGCTATAGCCGAACGAACGATAGACGTCGCGGGCCGTGGCGATCAACCGTTCGCGCGGGATCATCGCCTCGGGGAGATAGTCGCGAAAGCCCTTGAGCGTGCGGGGTTCGATCATGGGACGTTGTCATTCGTCGCTTGTCATTGGTCACTTGTCACGGGTGGTCAGACAATGACGAATGAAAATTTCGCTCAGTTCCAACGCGCCCACGTGAAACCTGAAGCCTGAAACTTGAAACCAGAAACGCCTAGCGCCGCATCCCAGGACAACTACGACTGGCTGACGGTTCGCAAGATCGGCAAGCCTGGCCGCGGGCTGCGAATGCTGGCGCCCCGTTTGGGCAGGAGGACCACTTCAATGTACTCTTCGACCTGTTCGGGAGTCTCGAAGTACTGGTCGTAGACCCAGTCGTCTTCGTACTCGCAATTATCGGTCGTGTAGTCGCGGCAGATTTGCGGCCGCACGTCGTAGATGCCGCAGCGATGGTCGGGCTGCAGGTGGCGGCAAGTGCTATAGACCAGCAGGTACCAGGTCCCCTCGTCCACAAACACCGTGGCCCCCTGATGCAGAAGGTACCAGCGGATGTAGTCGAAGTCCTGCCGTTCCGTGGGCGTGTCGATCGGCAAGGCAAAGTACCGGCAGCACTTGGCCGTGCAGTGGTCGCACAGCGACTCCCCGGGCTTGAGGTCTTCGCGCCGCGGCTTCGTGCGTATTTTGGGGAGGCTCATAGGTTTGCCGGGGAATTGGCACTGCCGATGGATTGGCCCGGTGGGCCGCGCAAGTTAATGCAGCGCCATTACTTTTTGCGATGGCGAATCCGAGCCCGCATGCGCCGTTTCTTTTGTCCCAGCTTTCGCCGGCCGCGCCCCGTCTTCTTCACACCCACGATTGCAATCCTTCTGGAAACAGGTGAACTGTGACTTTACGTACCGCCGCAGCTCGCATCCCGGCAGGTTTCTGACTTGCAGGTTAACCCAGCCCACGCGAGCCCGCCGGCTCTGGGAAGGGTACAAGCGAGCTGCACCGCTGCGGAAAACCTTGGAGTCTACTGCAATAACAGCCGTGCGGACAAGGCCCAGAGCGGCGGGGAAAGGCCCGGCGGCCCCGCGTTTTTGACGATGCACGGCATCGCCGACGACCCCGACCTCAAGGCGTGCCGACTAGGCCCGTGGGGAGCGACGGCGACCGAGGGCCAGCGTCGCCGCGCCCAGGGCGAAGATGACGAGCGAGGTGGGCTCGGGGTTAGGAAAGGGGGTGGGCTCGGTCGAGGGAAGCGTCGGCTGGCCCACGAACAGGCTGGCGTGCGACAGGGCCTTGGCATTTCCGTTGCGATTGCCGAACGCTTGGGTCGTAAAGGTAATCGAGACAATGTTCGACAATTCTTCGAACGCGTAAATCGCGTGGTTATTTCCCGCCTTCAGCGAAATCGCGAAGGTTCCGCTGTAGACCTCGTTGAACGTCAGCGTTCCGCTCGTCGTTTCGTCGGGGGTCGCGGTCGTGAAGGGATTCAGCTCGTTCGCTTCGCTCTTGCCAGCGTAAGTCCACTCGATATCGTCGAATTCCGCGCCCAGATCCGTGTTCAATCGCGGCAGAACCGTCCCCGGCATGTCGTTCCCAGCGAAGAGGCCGAACGCGGCAGTGGCCGAGTAGGTACTGCCCTGCGCATCGGTGGCCACGACATCGGTCACCATCACCGCCCCTCGCGCTTCTCCTGCCGGAATCGCGGCCAGAGCACCGGCGCAAACCGTTGCGAAAACAAGGGCCAGGGAAAAGCTTTTCATGGGTGCTGCCTCAACTGCCGAGATTGCCTACTTCAAACCGTCCAGACTCCGACGCGCCTGTCCTCTTGCGCCGAGTGACCACTACTCTCCGCGCTGAATTGTTAGTTGACCACCTCTTTCATGGG
>JALORD010000509.1 GCA_025459145.1 Pirellulaceae bacterium
CTCCCAAGCAACGGTCCAGGCGCAAATGCCGCCGGACGACATCCCGCAAATCGCCCGCCGCTCCGGATCTGTCGACAACTTGAGTCCCGTCTGCTTCTCGGCTTCAGGCAGCATCTCTTCGAGCAGGAATCTCGCGTACTGATCGCTCAGCGTGTCGTATTCGAAACTGCGATTGCTCGAGCGCCACGGATCGCGGGGGAGCGACTCGCCGCGGTGACCTGGATTGATAAAGATACCGACGATCGGCGGCAGTTCCTTCTTCTGGATCAGGTTGTCCAGGACGATCGGCGTGCGGAATTGCCCGTCTTCCTTGACGTAGGCATGCCCGTCCTGAAACACCATCACCGCGAAATCTTCCTGCCCCTTCCGGTGCTCCTCGGCCGGCACATACAGGTAGTACTCGCGGATCGTGTCCGGGAAGATGGTGCTCCGCCATTCGTGCTGCGTGACCTTTCCCTGCGGCACGCCCTCCTTCCGCTGGGAATCTTCGCCCAGGACGTATTGGTCGTCGGGATTCGGCGCGTCCTCCTGCCCCCAGGCAACCGCGGAGAACCCCAGGACCGACATTGCCAACAGGGCGGCAGCAATCGAGCGATACACGGCGGAGCTCCTGCAGAAAGTTGCCCGAAAGACCCAGCAGAGAAAATAGAGCGCCGCCAATTATGCGCACCCCGGCAGCCCGTCGCCAGCACCAAGCGGAGCATGCCAGGCGAGATTCCCGCCCGCGGGCGGCCGCGCCAAGAGCCCATCGCGGGACCACCCAAACTCGATTGAACCACCGAGGCCCAGAGAACACCGAGACGGCCATACACCGAGTCTTGTCCACTGTGTTTACTGCGGGTCGGTGTCTACTGCGGCTCTGTGGTGACAAAGATTTTCAGGATCGGCTTACTTGAACGGGAATACGAGCGGCGCCAGGATCACCGTCACGGCCATTACCAGCAGGTCGAGCGGAATGCCGACCTTCAGATAGTCGCTGAACCGGTAGCCGCCGGGGCCGTAGACCATCAGGTTCGTCTGATACCCGATCGGCGTGGCAAAACCTGCCGAGGCGGCCATCATCACGGCAATCACGAAAGGCAGATAGCTCACCTCGAGACTGTTGGCGATCGCCAGCGCAAAGGGAAACATCAGCGCCGCGGCCGCGTTATTGGTGATGAGCTCGGTGACCACCAAGGTGACGAAGTAAATGATCGCCAGCGTCACCCAGGGGCTGCCGCCGCCAAGAGCGATCGTCGACTGGGCAATCATCTTGGCCGCCCCGGTCTTCTCGAGGGCGAGCCCCAGCGCGAACGACGCGGCAATCGCCAGCAGCACTTCCCAGTCGATGCTCCGACGGGCCGCATCGATCGACAGGCAGCGGAGGCCGATCATCAGCCCGGCGGTGACCATTGCCGCCACCAGCATCGACACAAACCCCAGCGACACCAGCACCACCATCGCCACCAGGAGGCCTACCGCCACGAGCGCCAGTTCGTGCCGCCGCGGGTTCGACTGGTCGACCGCACTGACCAGGAAAAAGTCGCGGCTGTTCTTGTGCTGATCGGCAAACGACGGATGAGCTTCGACGAGCAGCACGTCGCCGGCATGGACCTCGATATCGCCAATCTTCTGATGCAGCCGCTGGCCGTTGCGAGCGACCGCCACGACCACCGCATTATACGTCGAGCGAAATCGCGATTCGCGAATCGTCTGTCCCACGAGCGGGCAGGTGTTGCTGACCACCGCCTCGATCAGGCACCGCTGCGGACGGGGCGTCTTCAGGTGAAACACGTCGTCGGTCGCCGGCACGAGGCCGCGAATCCGCTGCAGCTCGACAATCGATTCGACGACACCCACAAAGAGGAGCCGATCCCCCGGCCGCAGCACTTCGCGCGGCGACACGGCCGGAATCGAGTTGCCGTCGCGGTCGATCTCGGCCAAAAACAGCCCCGGCAAGTGCCGCAGTCCGGCGTCCTCGATCGACTTGCCGATCAGCGGACTGTCGGCCGCCACCTGCATCTCGACCGTGTACTCCTTGGGATCGTCCTGCGTGCTGAGCGGCGGCCGCCGGTCGGGCAGCAAGTAACCGGCGGCGAAGACGAGATAGAGCCCGCCCACGACCGCCGCCGGCAGCCCGATCCAGGTGATGTCGAACATCGTCAGGCGATGCACGGCTTGCTCGCCTTGCGGCAGCGGCTTTCCTTCGGCGGCCAGCTCCGCCTGGTCGCGCTCGACGGCAATCAACTGCGACTGCACGACCAGATTCGTACTCGTGCCGATGAGCGTGCAGGTGCCGCCGAGAATGGCCGCGTAGCTCAGCGGGATCATCAGCTTCGACGCGGCAATTCGCTGCGAGCGGGCCAAGTCGCTCACGGCGGGAATCAGCATCGCCACGAGCGGTGTATTGTTCATGAACGCCGAGAGCGACATCGTCGGCAGAATCAGCCGCGTCACCGCGCCGGTCACCGTCTTCGGCCGGCCAAACAGACGGGCCGCAATCCAGTCGACGCCTCCCGTCTCGCGAACGCCGGCCCCAATGATGAACAGGATGCCGACGGTCACCATCCCCTCGTTGGCCAGTCCCCCGAGCGCCTCGGCCGGCGTCAGGATGCCGAGGACCAGCAGCACGGCCACGCCGAGCATGAGCACGAGGTCCGGAGCCAGCGAGCTGAACGTCAGCAGGACGAACAGCGCCGCGACGAGCCCCAGCGTGAACTGGGCCTGCGAGAAAGGGAGCGCGCCCCAGAGCCGGTCCAGCATGGCATGCAGATTCGGGATCATGCAGGGAACCGGCCGGATGAAGACAAGATGACGTGACGATGCGGATAAGATCGGCACACGGGCCGATACATCATTAAAGTTACCTACAAAGTAATGTATGACTCGCACCGCGGCAAGTAGTTACGAACGTTTTTGCTAAACCACTTCACAGCAATGACTTAGATAGCAAGGCCTGGACCAAACGTCTAGCGGCGAATTGCCTCGACCGCCAGCCGTTGCAGTTCCTTGCGAAGGTCGCTCGCGTCGGCATTGGGGAGCCCCGTTCGCTGAATCAGCAGGATGACGAACAGGTCTTTCTCGGGATCGATCCAGCCCTGCGTGCCGAAGGCGCCGCCGTGGCCGAACGTGCCGCGGGAGAGCATGGCGTGGACTCCCTGCGGCTCGCGAACAACTGCCCAGCCGAAGCCAAAGCCCATGCCGGGGGTGAATCCGCAGGTCAGATCGCCCGTTTGCAGCTCGGTCATCTGTTCTACGGCTGCCGGGGAGACGATCTTGGCGTCCGCCAGCTGCCCCTTACCGAGCATGGCCTGATAGAGCTTGGCCAGGTCGCCCGCCGTCGAGAAGAGTCCGCCGGCGGGAATCGGATGGCGAGCGTTCTTGGTCGGTCCGATCAGAACATAATCGGCAAACACCAACTTGCCGTCCTTCTCGCCGTAGAGGCCGGCCAGGCGAGCCAGTTGTTTTTCGTCGGGATAGAACGCCGTGTCGTGCATCCCGAGCGGTTTGAAGATTCGCTCGGCAAGAAAATCTTCGTACGGCTGGCCGCTCTTCACCTCGATGATCCGGCCGAGCGTGTCGATGCCCGCGTTGCAGTACGACCACTTGCTGCCCGGCTCAAAATCGAGCGGCCGCTGCGACTGCATCAGCGTCGCTTCGGCAAGGTTCAGCGTCCGTTTGAAATACAAGTCGCTGTAACCCGCGGGAAATCCACCGGGAAGTCCTGAGGTGTGCGTCAAAAGATCGCGAATCGTGATCGGCCGCGGCGGCTTCTTCAGCACGACGCGGTCTCCGTCGCGGCTGTCGACGAGCAGTTGCCCCTTGAATTCCGGCAGGTGCTTTTCGACCGGATCGTCGACCGATAGCTTCCCTTCGTCCTGCAGGATCATGATCCCG